>SLGN01000661.1 GCA_007123695.1 Verrucomicrobiales bacterium | reverse complement strand
CTGGCGGGCACGTCCGGGAGGGCAAGGCAGCACCTTGACCCGAGGATCGGCGGCGAGATCGTCCGGAACCGTCGCGCCGCCGCCGTCGGCGACGAGGATCTCGTGGGGATCGTCGGCGAGGAGGCGGGGGAGCAGATCGGCGAGGGCCGCGGGCTCGTTGCGTGTCGGCACGACGACGCTGACCCGCCTCGCTGCGGCGAGGGCCGTTTCGGCAATGGGGAGATCGGCGGGTTCGTCGATGTCGGGCAGGGTTTCGAGGCGATGGACCGTCCAACCGATCTCCTGCGTCCGAGCCAGCGTCGTCGCGAGCACCTCCGGCCCTCCCCAAGGCATCGCTTCGAAGAGGCGGGGTTCGGGCCGCCGCAGACCGATCAGCGTGTAGCCGCCGTCCTCGGCCGGCCCGAGCACGAGATCGGCCGAGTCGAGCGCGTCGAGGGCTTCCCTGAAATGCGATTCGTCCAAGCCGGGGCAGTCGCTTCCGGTGACGAGGATTTTCTCCGCCCCCCGGCGATGGGCCGAGGTGATCGCCGCATGGAGCCGGGCGCCGAGGTCGCCGGGGGCCTGGACTTCGCAGCGCCAAGGGCCGAGCCAGCGGCGCATCTCGCGGGCGGTGCCGCCGGCGTGGGCGAGGATCAGCTCGACGCTAGGCTGGCCCATGGCGAAGGACGCGGCGCGGCCGACGTGGTGAAGGGTGAGCCGACGCTGCAGCTCGGCGGCGCCTTCGGGTCCGAGCGCGGGGATGAGGCGCGTCTTGGTCGTGCCCGCCTCTGGGAGCCGGGTGAAGACGAGGTGGGCCGCCCTCATTCCCGCTCGTCCCGAGGCCCGGCACCGCGTTTCCCCGAGGCGAAGGGCGTGCCGAGGAGTCCCGGCAGCGTCTGCGTCTCCGGCGCGGAGAACTCGTCGAGACCGAGACGCAGCGAGGCGGGCCGCTCGGGGAAGCGGAAGGTGCCGAAGAGCCGGTCCCACAGCGGCAGCAGGGAAGCGTAGTTCGAATCGGTCTCGGGCTGCCAATGCGAGTGGTGGACCTTGTGGAGGTGGGGCGTGACGATGAACCAGGACAGCACCCGGTCGCCACGCCGACCGATGCTGACGTTGGCATGGTGGAACTGCACCACCGCGAAAAGGAGCGTCTCGTAGAGCGCGAGCTGGACCATGCTCGCGCCGAGAAGGTAGATCAGGGGGAGGCGCAGCAGCGAGGAGAACACGATCTCGCCGAGGTGAAATCGGTTCGCCGTGGTCACGTCCATATGGGGATCGGAGTGGTGGACGCGGTGGAATCGCCAGAAGAGCGGCACGCGGTGGTTCAGTCGATGCCACCAGTAGGTCCAGCAATCGAGCAGGAGCAGGACGAGGATCGTTTCCGCCACGGGATGCCAGGCGATCCGGTGGAGGAGCCCGAACCCGTGCGCCTCCGAGGCCTGCGCCGCCGCCATCCAGAGCCCCGCGAAGACCAAGGCGATGACGAGGCCGTTGCCGAGACCGAGGAGGAGGTTTCTCGCCCCGTGGACGAGGCGGCCCCGCCCGCCGGGGTTGGCGAAGAAGGGCTTCGCCGTCTCCCAGAGCAGCAGGAGGGCGAGCAGCCCGAAGGCGATCCAGGGGCGGAGTTCGGCGAGGCTCATGGCCTGGGAAGTCACGCCGCGGTCGAGGCCACGACCGCGCCGCCGCAACTGCTCCCGGCCCCGGCGGTGCAGGCGAGGCAGTGGTCGCCGGTGAGGATGGGGCGGTCGCTCAGCATCGCGGGGTCGATGTCCCAGAGCGAGAGGCTCTTCCCGCCTTCGCGGAGGAGCATCCCGAGCATCTGGTTGAAGTCGCAGTCGTAGAGTTCGCCGCCCCAGCCCACGCTGATCGTGTCGCGGCACATCAGGCCCTCGAGGGTCGCGGGATTGAAGTGCTTGGCGAGCAGCTCGAGGTAGGCGTCCCATTCCCCCCGCGCCCTCAGCTCGTCGGCGAAGCGCGCGATGGGCTGGTTCGTGATCGCGATGAGCCGGCTGAAGACGATGCCGTAGCGGGCCTTCAGTTCGCGGCGGTAGTCCTCCTCGAGCTCGCCCTGGTCGGGCGGCAGCTTCGGGCCGGTGGGGTTGTAGACGAGGGTGAGCGGCAAGCGCGTCCCGTAGCCGACGGCGTTGAGCTTGCGCAGAGCGCGCAGGCTCTTGGCGAAGACCCCGTCGCCGCGCTGGCCGTCGACGTTCTCCTCGAGGTAGCAGGGCAGCGAGGCGACCACTGCGACCTCGTGCTCAGCGAGGAAGTCGGGCAGCCACGCGTGCGAGGCGGTCTCGATGATGGTGAGGTTGTTCCGGTCGATGACGTGGGCCCCGACCGAGCGGGCGGTGCGGACGAAATCGCGAAAGTGCACGCTCAGCTCGGGAGCGCCGCCGGTGATGTCGACGACGGCGGGCCGGTGTTCGACGATCCACTCGCGCACGCGGGCGGCGGTGGCGTCGTCCATCATCTCGGTGCGGTGGGGGCCGGCGTCGACGTGGCAGTGGGTGCAGGTCTGGTTGCACTTGCGACCCACGTTGATCTGCAGCACGCGGAAGCTTCCGCGGCGGAGGGAGGCGCCGTGGCCGGCCAGCTCAGTTTCGAAACGGTTCATCTCAAGGTTTCGATGACCTCCGAGGGGATGGCCTCGAGGTAGCGTGCGTCGTAGTCGACGGGCCAGCAAGGGGCGGCTTCTGGTGAGGCGGCGGCAGCGGCGCGGTATGGCGCTCGCGCGTGGCGGTTTCGACGGAGATCGGGAAGGGGAGCATAAGGGGAAAGTCAGTTGCGGTCACCGGGTCGTCTGGTCGCGTTTGGGGTCGATGCTTTTTCGGGTCAGGCGGCGAGACGTTCCGGTGAGACTGCCGATTCGCTCCAGTTGACTTCCAGGGAACCGGCAAGGGCCTGCTTGGCCCGGTGGATGAGGACCCAGAGGTTCGATTTCGAGATGCCGAGCCGTGCGACGATCTCCTCGGTGTCGAGCCCCTCGAACTCGCGGAGGCGGAAGGCATCGCGCATCTTCTCGGGCAGCTCGGAGACGGCCCGCTCCAGGTCGTCGAGGAACTCGCGGCGGCTCAGCGCGGCGAGG
>SLGN01000179.1 GCA_007123695.1 Verrucomicrobiales bacterium | reverse complement strand
GGGCCAGGACATCGCCCTCGGGCTCGCCACCATCGGGCTGGTGGGCGGCGTCGTCATCGGCACAGTGCTCATCAACTGGGCGGCGCGGCGGGGCACCATCCGCCCCGGCGCGGAGCTGGCTTCGCTGGAGGAAGCCGAGTCGCGCATGGAGATCCTCTCCGAGCAGGACCGCCTCGACTACTACCACGAGCGCGAGGCCGAATCGCGTCCGACCGACCCGCTTTCGCTGCATCTCGGACTGGTGGGTCTGGCCATCGCCATCGGCTGGGTCATCCTCGAAGGATTCCGCGTCCTCGAGCTGAAGACCTGGGCGAGGGGGGAGGGGGCGGCGACCTTCTTCACCCACGTGCCGCTCTTCCCGCTCGCCATGATCGGCGGGGTGCTGATCCAGATCGTCTTCGACAAGCTGGGAAAGAGCCACCTCGTGAGCAAGCGAACGATGGACCGCATCGGCGGGGCGGCGCTCGACTTCACCATCGTGGCGGCCTTGGGATCGCTCTCGCTCAAGGCCATCGGCGAGAACTGGGCGCCCTTCCTGCTGCTTGCGGCGACAGGCATCGCCTGGGCGGTCTTCGCCGTGCTGGTGATCGCTCCGCGGATCATTCCCGAGAGCTGGTTCGAGCGTGCCGTGGGGGACTTCGGGCAGTCCATGGGCGTCACCGTGACGGGGCTGCTGCTGATGCGCGTGGCCGATCCGGTGAACCGGTCCGGGGCGCTCCAGAGCTTCGGCTACAAGCAGCTCCTCTTCGAGCCGATCGTGGGCGGCGGTCTTTTCACGGGTGCTTCGGTGGCGCTGCTGCTCAATCTGGGCCCCGTCGCGGTGCTCGCCATCACTGCCGCTCTCGGGCTTTTCTGGCTGGGGCTCGGCTTCGCGGTGTTTGGAAAGAAGGCCCGGGCCAACCGCGTCGCCGAGAGGGAGGCCCTCGCGGAATAGCGGGAACCGCCACCGGTCGGACCCAGGTCCTCGAGGGCGTCGCCGGGCGCCAGACGATCACCATCGAGGAGGAAGAGTGAGTTTTTCCTTTTCTTTTCGCCGTCTTCCCGTATTCAACCAAAACGAACGAAGATCAATCGACGAAAGAAGATGACGGAGAAGGAAAGGGAAGGGATCCTCGATTGGATCCGGAACGAGCACGCGGCCGGACGCGCTTTGAACATCCATGCAGTGAAGCGGCGCAATCCCGACCTGCTCGCCCGCGTCTACGAAGTGCGGCCGTTCTGGGGCTGGTGGCAGGCGATCAGCGACGCCGGGCTCGACTACGCCGACCTCAAGGTCGAGCTGCAGGAGACCGTGGTCTGCCGGATCTGCGGGCTCGAGGGAAAGCAGCTCAATTCGCATCTGCGGATGAAGCACGGCATCACCGGCGACGAGTACCGCGAGCAGTTCCCCGACGCCGAGATCGCCAGCGAGGTCGTCCGCGCGCGCATGATGACCCGCGGCACCCGCCACATGCTGCCCCACTGGGAGCCCCTCTACTCCGACGAGTACATGAAGGACCGGGTCTACCGCTACCATACCATGGGCAAGGTGCTGCGGCTGACCTGGATCTTCGAAAACGACCACAACCTCTGGCAGCACGTCCACCGGAGCGGCGTTTCGTGGGAGTCCTACATCACCGAACTCGGCATTCCCTACCCGGAGCCGCTCCCTTCGTCGAAGCCGGGCATCACGCGGGAGGAGATCTGCGAGGAGCTCCGCCGCATCGTCAAGAAGCTCGGCCGTTCCCCGAGGCCGAGCGAGCTCTACGAAATCGCCCCGCGCATCTCCAACGGGATCCGCAAGCGTTTCGACAGCACCGACGACGCCTTCCGGCAGGCCGGACTGCCTGTGCCGGAGCGACCCCACCCCGTCAAATACATCTTCGATCCCGACGAGGTCCTCGAGGAAATCAAGAAACTCGCCGCCGAGGGCGTCGGCATCACCGCCGGCAACATCAACGACAAGCTCAAGCGCCGGGCTCTGCACATGGCCATCGAGCACATGGGCGGATATCCGGCGGTGCGGGACAAGCTCGGCCTGCCCAAGCCGCCGGCCCGCAAAGGGCCGGGTCCGAAGCACACCCGCGAGGAAGTCATTTCCCTGTTGCAGAGCCGGGTCGCCGAAGGGAAGTCGGAGCAAGCCGTCTCCCTCGCCGATGGGCCCGACGCCGATCCCGAGCTGCTGCGCTCGGCCAAGATCCATTTCAAGACCTGGGCCGACCTGATCAAGGCGGCCGACATCAAGTGGCAGCACCCCGCCCAGCACCGCGCCCGCGCCCGCCGCGAGAAGTGGCTGGGCGAGCTGCGCCGCTTCCAGAAAACGGGCAAGCCGCTCGACCGGGCCTCGATGCTGGCCGATCCCGAAGCCAAGAAAGTCTTCGAGGGCTGCTCCAAGGCTTTCGGCAACTGGACCAAGGCCCTGCGGAACATCGGCGTGACCCTGGAGAGGGTCTACGTGAAGAGGGTCACGAAAAAGAGCCTGGCCCGCGACGCGCTCGTCGAGGAAATCAAGGCGCGCCATGGCGAGGGGCTTTCCCTCGGCGTCGACGCGATGCGGGCCGATGCCGCCGGCCAGGATCTCTACGCCCGGGCGAGGGCTCTTTTCGGCTCCTGGAAGAAGGCGGTCGAGACCGCCGGCTACGTCGTGCCGAAAAAGGAGCCGAAGCCGAAGCCGCCGCGGAGGAAGCGGGCCACCAAGAAGAAGGCGAAGAAGAAAGCCGCGAAGAAGAAGGCAAAGAAGAAGTCCGCCGCAAAGAAGGGCGGCAAGTCGCGGCCCGTGCTCACCGACGAGGAGCGCGCCGCCCGTGCCGCCGAGCGCGAGGCGGCCCGCGCCCTTCGCCAGGAGGAGCTGGAGCGCCGCCGGGCCGACGTCATCGCGCGGATCCAGCAGCGCGATCGCGAGCGCAAGCCGATCTTCCTCAAGGGCGTCCGCCGCGATCCCGAAGGACTCGAGCTCTACCGCGAGGCGCGGGAGGTCTTCATGTCGTGGAAGCAGGCCGTCGACGAGGCGGGCTGCACTCCGCCGCCCCTCCCGCCGCTGCCCAAGTCGAAGATCGTCGAGGAACTCGAGGCCGCCTATCCCATCG
>SLGN01000053.1 GCA_007123695.1 Verrucomicrobiales bacterium | reverse complement strand
TCATATTGGCAACTGGCTCCTTCCAGATCGCGCATCGTCCTGGCTCGCCGCCTTCGCACATGACGATGTCTCCGTATTTGAGACCGAAGACCTCGACTTCGTGGTCCTCGAATCGCATTTCGCGGAGATTGGTAAGATCGATCATTCCCCAACGGACGTTGACGTTGGCGAGATAGGGTATCAATTCCCCTCGGTTCTTCTCCTGGTCGAGCATCTTCCCGAGACGGAAATCCGCAACGTCGCCGAGCGCCTTCCTCTCCCACCCCTCAGGCACGCCGTCCTTGGCGGGGGTGTGCTCGTGGTCGGGGAAGCGGAGGCGGACGAACCATTCCTCGTAGAGCAGCCGCGCCGCCTTCTCCAGCAGGGCCATCCGCCGCCGGTTGTTCTCGATCGCGTCGTCGTAGGCGGAGAGGATGGAGGCGATGCGGGTTTGGCAAAGCTTCGGCGGGATTTCAACTTCGAGTTTGGCTAGATTTTGACCGGGAAGGTGCTTGATAGTGGCTCCGGTTAAAAGGTGCCCAAATCCACCGCTTCTACCCTTTTGCAGGAACGCGTAGTAAAGAAATCGATGGTCCAATGCGTCACGGGGCCGAATTCGATGCAGGGCCTTCTGGATCATCATCCCTGGCAGTTGGTCATTCCAAATCGCGCAGCGGCCAGGCTCGCCTCCTTCGCACATGACAATATCACCGGGCTTCAAACCATAGCGCTCTGTTTCGTGGGCTTCGAACCGCATTTCACGAAGGCTTGCCAGATCGAACTCGCCCCAGCGGACGTTGACGTTTGCAAGATAGGGCATCAGATCGCCCCGATTTTTGTTTTGGTCCAGCATCTTGCCGAGACACAGGTCTGCAACATCACCGAGTCGTTTTTTGCGCCACCTCATACCCCCAACCCCTCCAAGTTCGCCTGAATCACCGCCGCCAGCTCCGATGCCTCCGCGTTCAACCCAGCGAGCTCCTCGTGAATCTCTCTCATCGCTTGTTCGAAATCAAAATCCTCGTCCACTTCCGCCGGAGCGACGCCCACGTAGCGGCCCGGCGTGAGGCTCCAGTCGGCGGCGGCGATCTGTTCCCGCGTCACCACCTTGCACAGACCCGCCACATCGACCATCGCCGCCCCGGGGAAGCGGTCGTGCAGCCAGGTGATCTGCCGGTGGAAATAGGAGGCGAGTTTCAACTGATCGACCAGGGCGCGCCTTGCGGTGTCGAGGTCTTTCAAGAGGCGGCGAAGGTCGCGGGGGGTGAAACTCGCCTCACCCTCACCCCGGCCCTCTCCCGGCGGGAGAGGGAGTTCAGCGGCGGATGAGGTGGCCCGCGAGGCCAGCTTGTAGACCTGATCGAGCTGCTTGACCAGCCCCTTGGCGCGTTCCGCCAGCGGATCAAAGGCCTCCCGCGCCTTGTGCTGCGCGGCGTTGGTCGCGGGCGGTGAGGAGGTCAGCTTCTTCACCTTGGCGGAAAGCGCGGTGAGCAAAGCCTTCGCATCGGCGGCGCAGGAAGCCCGTGCGTCGCGAAGTTCGTCAAGAAGCCCCGCAAAGCCGCGCCGCGTTTCCTCGTCGAGGTCGGGCGAGCCCTTCACCGCCTCCGCAAGCGAGGCGCAGGGGGCGTCGAGAGCCGCGAGCGCGGTCGCGAAGGCGGAGAGCCTTTCCGGCACGGCGGCGCATTCGGCGGCGTGCTTCTCGAAGTAGTCGCCTACCAGCGCAAGAAATCGCGCCCGCTGCCCTCGGTAGAGCCAGACGATGGCGGTGAGGTTGCGTAGCTGCTCGGGCGTGAACTCGTGGACCTTGCGCGAGCCCTTCATGAGCTGACCGATGCTGCGGGCATCGAGCATCAAGACCTGGTCCTTGCGGTCGGCCGGCTTGTTTCGGTCGAGGTGCCAAAGCTCGCAGGGCACGGTGCGCGTGTAGAAGAAGCCGCCCTTGATCGAGATCATCACATCGACGTCGCCGGTCTCGACGAGCTTCTGGCGCACGGTCTTCTCGTCGTTGCCGGCGCTCGATGCCTGAGAGGACATCACGAACCCGGCGCGGCCCTTGTCGCTGAGGTAGCTCCAGAAGTAGGAGATCCAGAGGTAGTTCCCGTTCGAGACCCGCTTGTCCTTGTTCACCCCAGGCAGGCCGAAGGGCAGGCGACGGGTGTCCGTCTTGATCCGCTCGGCATCGACGAGATCGACGTTGAAGGGCGGATTGGCCATCACGAAATCGCAGTTTCCGACGAGGGTGTGCTCGTCTTGGTAGTAGGTGATGGCCTCGGCGATCTTCCCCTCCAGCCCGTGGACGGCGAGGTTCATCTTGGCGATGCGGATGGTGTCGCGGTTCTTTTCCTGGCCGTAGAAGACGACTTTGCGGGCGGCGTCGCCGCCTTCCTGCTCGATGAAGTGGCTGCTCTGCACGAACATGCCGCCGGAGCCGCAGGCGGGGTCGAAGACGTTGCCATGATCCGGCTCGATCACGTTGACGATCAACTGGACGAGCGAGGAAGGCGTGAAGAACTCGCCGTTGTCGTGCGCCTTTTGGATCGAGAACTTGGCGAGGAAGTATTCGTAGATGCGCCCGAAAACGTCCCCGGTGGCCCGCTTGATCTGCTCGCTGTTGAAGAGCCGCATCAGCTCCTCGAGCACCTTGGGCTCGAAGATGCCGTAATCCTTCGGCAGCACGCCCGCGAGGGGCTCGAAGTCCGCCTCGATCGAGGTCATGGCCTCGGTGACGAGCTTGGGAAGTCCGCCGGGATCGGTGGTGGCCCGTTCCATGATCGTGTCGTAGCGGGCTGCCTCGGGCAGGAAGAGGGCGCGTCGGCGGATGTAGTCTGCGGCGACGATCTTGCGCTTCGGCATCTTCCCGGAGGACTGGTCCTCGGCGATCTGCCGGGTGGCGGCCTCGAATCGGTTGGCCGCGTGGCGCAGGAAGATGATGCCCAGCACGGGCATGAAGTAGTCGCTGGAGGTGAGCTTCGAGTTCGCGCGGAGGTTGTCGGCGGCGGCCCAGAGGTCGTTTTCGAATTTAGTGAGGTCGTCCATGGATAGGGACAGAGGGCAATCTCCCGGCGCCCGATGCCGGGCACCCGCGG
>SLGN01000033.1 GCA_007123695.1 Verrucomicrobiales bacterium | reverse complement strand
GGCGGCGATGGTGGCGTTGGCGTCGAGCAGGTTGGGCACTTGCAGCCCGCTGATGGAGGTGCGGCAGGGGTCGGCGCGGCGACCGTGGTCGCGTCCTTCGCGCAGCGGTCCGGCGATGGTGTCGTTGCCCTCGGGCTGCACGCAGTGGACCGCCACCGCCGGAGCCGCCGATCCTCCCGGCCCGTGGCGCGGGGCAAGGGCGGCGACCTTGGCGAAACCGCGTGCCACCGCGAGGCAGAGCCCGCCGCCGCCGGCGGGCGCGAAGACGTGGTCGATGCCGTCGGGCAGGTCCTCGGCCAGTTCGTGGGCGATGGTCTCGACGCCGGCCATGCCGCGGGGGCTCTGCGCGTAGGCGCTGACCTCGAGCGACCAACCGGGACCCGCGCCGAGCCGACGAAGACCGGCGAAGGTGGCGGAAGTCGCCCCGGGATCGAGACCGAAGCCCCGGATGCGGCGCAGTTCCGCTCCGTAGGCAAGCATCTGCCGCAGCTTGTCGGCGGGAGCCGGCTCGACGATGGCGAGGTGCAGGGGCAGCCCGGCCACGGCGCAGGCGGCGGCGAGCGCCGCGCCGGTGTTGCCGCTGGAGGTCGCGAGGCAGCGCCGCACGCCAGCTTCCCGCATCGCCGAGACGGCGGCGACGGCGAAGCGGTCCTTGTAGGATCCGGTGGGGTTGGCCGACTCGAGCTTGAAATGCAGATTCTCCAAACCCGCAGCGGGCCCGATGCGGCGCGAGCGCAGCAAGGGAGTGCCGCCTTCGCCCAGGGTGATGCGATGGACCGGGGCGGGAGGATTCTCGAGCCGTTCCGCGTAGCGCCAGATGCCTGTTTCCATGGTTCTTTCTCTTTTCCAACAAGCCGGAGCCTCACACCAACGCCCCATCCTTCCCCTCGAGCCATTCCTCCACGATCCTGCGAAAGCCCTCCGCCGCCGGGTCGTCCTCGTCGCGCGACCAGACCATCACCACGGGCAGGGTCGCCGTCGGCACGAGCGGGAGCAGCACGACCTCGTCGTTCTCCGGAACGACGCTCTCGGGAACGATCCCGATGCCCGCTCCGGCTTCGACGTAGCGCAGAATGGTGCCGATCACGCTCGGGGTGTGGGCGATCCGGGGGGCGAAGCCGGCGGCGGCGCAGGCGGCGACGATGGCGTCGTGCGAACCGGCCCCTTCGCGGCGCGCGAGGATCACGATGGGCTCGTCGGCGAGATCGCTCCAGGACAGATCGGCGCCGCCGGCGAGCCGGTGGGCCGCGGGCATGGCGGCGCAGAGCCGCTCCCGGCAAAGAAGGAGGGAGGGCAGGCCGAGCGCCTCGTGGGCAAGGACGGGCCGGGTCAGGCCGACGGAGAGGCGGCCTTTCGAGACCATCTCCCAGACGCGCTCGGGAGTGCGCTCCTCAAGGACGATGGCCACTTCGGGATGGCGGCGGTGGTATTCCCGGAGCAGGCCTCCGAGAAAGGATCGCGTCGGCGGTCCGATGTAGCCGAGCCGCAGCTCGCCGGTCTCGCCGGCGGCGGCGCGCCGCACGCGCCGCAGGGTCTCCTCGAGCCGCTCCAGCAGCAGGCCGGTCTCGCGCAGCAGCACCTCGCCACCCGGTGTCAGCCGCATCGCCCGCCGACTGCGGTCGAGCAGTTGCGCCCCGACCTCGGCCTCGAGATCCTGCACCGCCCGGCTCAGCGCAGGCTGGGCAATGCGCAGCCGCAAGGCCGCCTTCGAGAAGCTCAGCTCCTCGGCAACGGCTCGGAAGTAGCGCAGGTGACGAAGCTCCATGTTCGGCAGTCGGAATGGTCGGCGGTCTTGCGGCACGATACTCTCTTGGCATAATACGGATACCAAGAATCTATTTCCGTTACAAGCGCGACGCGCGACTCTTCATAAGATTGCTCTGCGCGTCCGATCCGACACGCGACGCTTTCCCTAACTTCCCGACTCCGCCTGCCGTACCAGATGTCGATCCAAGCCCCGCGCAAGACCCGTCTCTGGATCTGGTTTCTCTGGGTCGCATGCTTTCTCGCGGTCTGGGCGTGGATCGTCTTGGGGCAGGGCCTCTGGGCGACCGCCGTGGCGCATTGGCCGATCGCCGCGGCCATGGCGGTGGGCAGCTACGCGGCGGGATCGACGCCCATGGGCGGGGGCACCGTCGGCTTTCCCATCCTCGTGCTGCTTTTCGGACAGCCTGCGGAACTGGGGCGCGACTTCAGCTTCGCGGTGCAGTCCATCGGGATGACGAGCGCCGCCATCTTCATCCTCGCGCGCCGCCAGCCGCTCGCCTGGGCCATGCTCCAGGGGGCCCTCGCCGGATCGCTCGTGGGGACGCCGCTGGGCATCCTCTTTCTCGCTCCCCACGTCCCTCCGACCTGGATCAAGCTCGTCTTCGCCATCGTGTGGGGCAGCTTCGGGCTGCTCCATCTCCGGCGGATCGGCGAGATCGCTTCGCACCACGGCATGACCGAGTTCGACGAGCGGTGGGACTTCCGCGTCGGTCTGGCGGTGGGCCTGTTCGCCGGATCGACGGTCGCATCCGTCACCGGGGTGGGCATCGACATGGTCCTCTACACCGTCCTCGTGCTGCTGTGTCGGGCCGACCTCAAGGTGGCCATTCCCAGCTCGGTCGTTGTCATGGCCTTCGCATCGCTCGTCGGCATCGCGACGAAGGCGCTTTCCGGCGGCGTCGAGCCGGGCGTTTTTGAAAACTGGATCGCCGCCGCCCCCGTCGTCCTCTTCGGGGCGCCACTCGGCGTATTCGTCGTCGAGAAGCTGGGCCGCAAGCCGACGCTTTTCTTCGTCGCATGCCTCTGCGTCGGCCAGCTCGTCTGGGCCTTTTCGCAGGAATGGAACTCCCTCGGATTCGCCGGGCGGATCGGCGCGGTCGCTGCGGTGGGCGCCTGCCTGCTCGGCTTCGAGCGGCTCCGTACCTACGGGGGCGTGCTCGTCGGCGAAGCCCGTCGCAGGAATTCATCGCGCCGCGCGACGGCAGACGAGAAGATTCGTTGACAATTTCCCGGCAGCGGATAGATTCCGCCCCTCCCGCCACCCCCGACCGATCCGGGGCCTCGCGGAACTCCCCCAGG
>SLGN01000520.1 GCA_007123695.1 Verrucomicrobiales bacterium | reverse complement strand
TTTGGCGTTGCACTGGTCAACGACACCGATTCCACGATCAATGTGCTGCATCTTTCTTTCTTCGGCGAGCAGTGGCGGCGGGGAGACACCGAATCGCCAAACACTCTCGCATTCAGCTACTGGACAGCCCCCGACATGATGGCCGCCGAGGATCCCGATCCCGCCGACATCGTCGAAGTCGCCGAACTCGACTTCGTTTCCCCGAACACTTCGACCGAAGTCACCGAAGTGCCCCTTGACGGAAACGCTCCTGCGAACCGGAGGAGGCTCAGCTCGACTCTCAGGAATGTGGGTTGGGAGCCTGGTGAGATTCTCGTCCTCTACTGGGCCGCCGAAGACCTTCCGGGTCAGGACGATGGGCTTGCCATCGACGACCTCGTCCTATCGCTCAATCCAGATGTGCTCATCGACGTAGCTGTAGGGCCCAACTTCGCCCGGCGGGCCGGTCTTCGGAGCTTTGGTCCGCCTCCGACGCAGCGTGCCAATATCGTTTCGCGCCGTCTGCGTCCTGCCGTCGCCGTCGCCACCGTGGAGAACCTCGGTCGGGAACCGCAGGCTATGCGTGTCAGGGCTCGCCGAGGCAATGCAATGTTCCGCACGGTCTATCTCGGAGGAGGCGGCAATGTTACCGCCCGTATCGTCGGCCCTGGATATCTCACCCCGCCCGTTGCCGTCGAAGACGGGCCCGAGGTCGTGAGGGCGCGCTTCGTTCCCAACCGGGCGCGCCTCACCGTCCGGCGCGCGAACCGCGTGCTGGTTCTCCGCCGTGTCTTCCTTGGCTTCGTGCGGGCCAACGCCAACACCATGCCGGGAGCCAACGACGCCGCGCAGATCCGAGTTAGGACTCTCTGATAGATTTTCCGAAGGAACTCGTTCACGCAGCCCCTCCGCCCGATCGCGGAGGGGCATTCCTTTGGGCGGTTTGGATACGCGGGGTGGCGGCAGCCCGCCCGGAACTCCCCGCTTCTTTTCCTCGCTTCACCCAGACCTCCTCCGATCCGATCCGATCCGATCCGCTTCGGATCGACGTCCCGGACGGGCTCCACCTGATCGACGAGCAAGACAACCAAATTACACAGCAGGAAAAATAATATTAATTTTAATTAGAATCTAAAATGGAATTGGCCAGTTTTATAGGTTTTGGAGAATTGTTTTATCATTGTGAAAAGCGTCGGTCGGGTTCGGGTCTCCCGGACTGTCCGAATTGGTTCCGCGGAGGCGCCGAGGGGAGCGTTTGGCGGAAATTCCATTTTTTTCATTGTCCAAGGACGGAACATTCGCTAGATCAAGCCCGGTGTCTCGTGCTAGACTCCTCTCCCTGAAGTCCGCCGGTCTCGGCGGTTGCGAACACCACGATCCCCTCCCGAAACGGAAGCCTCAACCACCATGTCCGAAGAAGCGAACATTCCCGAGCGCCGAGACAACGTCCGGCAAACCGAGCTGGCCCCGAACTTGAACAAGCTTTTCCTTAAGGCCGAGAGCGCCATGGAGGTGCGCAACTGGAGCTACGCGGTTTCCCTCATCCAGGCCATCTTGACGAAGGAGCCCGGCTTTCTCGAGGGCCGAAAGCGTCTGCGGATGGCGGCCATCAAGGAGAAGGAAGGGAAGCGCGGTCTCAAGATGGGCGGCGAGTCGCTCAAGGTGATGAAGCTCCAGACCCAGGTGAAGAAAGATCCGCTCAAGGTCATCGAGCTTCTGGAGAAGGAGGTTCTCGCGACCGATCCCCACAACGCCCAGGGCAACGAGCTGCTCTACGAAGCCGCCATGGCCGCCGGCCTCGACTCGACCGCCGGCTTCGCGCTCCAGACGGTGATCGACGGAGATCCCGACAACATCAAATTCTACCACAAGCTCGGCGACTTCTACATGTCGCGCGAAATTTTCGACAAGGCCGCCGAGATCTTCGGCAAGATTGTCGAGAAGAACCGCAGCGATCTGGAGGCGACCAAGAAGTACAAGGACGCGACCGCCCGCGGCTCCATCGCCTCGCAGAAGTGGGACAGCAGCGGAGACTGGCGTGACCTGCTCAAGGACAAGGACCAGGCGAAGGACCTCGAAAGCCAAGGCCGCGCCGCGATGACTCCGGAAATGCTCCAGGCGCAGGCCGAGTCCCTGCTGGCCGAGTATTCCGCCGACCAGAACAATCTCGACGTGACCAAGCGGCTCGCGTCCACCTACGAGCAGCTCGAGGAATTCGAGACTTCCCTGCAGTTCTACGAGTGGGCGTTGCACCTCAGCAACAACGATCCGGCGCTGGAGAAGAAGGTGGGATCGATTCGCGAGACGGTGAACGCAGCCTACCTCGAGTCGCTGCGCAAGTTCGTGGAGGAGAATCCGGACCATCCCGACATCGAGCAGCATCGCCAGCAGCTCGAGGAGGTGGAGAAGTCGCAGATGGCGGGGCTCATCGCCGAATCCCAAGAGCGCGTCGACCGCAACCCGACCGACAACGAGCTGCGCTACGAACTCGGCTCCCGCCTTTTCAAGGCAGGCCAGTTCCGCGACGCGATCCAGCACTTGCAGATGGCGAAGCGCAGTCCGAACCTGCGCATCAAGGTCATGAGCCTGCTCGGCCAATGCTACGAGCGCATGGGCATGACTGACCTCGCCGCAGGACAGTTCGAGGAGGCCATCTCGGAACTCACCGGAATGGACGAAACCAAGAAGGACCTTCTCTACAATCTCGGGCTCCTCTACGAAAAGCTCGGCGACCACACGAAGTATCTCGAAGCTCTCAAGCAGATCTACGCGGTCGACTACAGCTACCGGGACGTGGCCGAGCGGGTCGAGAAGTCCTACGGCTGAGCTACTTGGGAATGTGGACGACTTTCTCGCCGATGGGGCTGCGGCGGCCTTCGGGCCAAGTATCTTCCTTGGGCCACCCTAGGTAGAGCAGTCCGAGGCATTTGTCGCTCGGGTCCGGCAGGCCCAGCCACTGCCGCATCTCGTCGCTATAGACGAGCGGCGGTGACGACCAGAATGCCGCCATGCCCAGCGCCGAGGCGGTCAGATGCATGTTCTGCACGGCGCAGGCGACGGCCTCGACCTCCTCGATTTCGGGAATCT
>SLGN01000636.1 GCA_007123695.1 Verrucomicrobiales bacterium | reverse complement strand
CGACCGGAAGACCTCCTTCTCCGAGGCATGGAAGACGATGCGCCGGTCGACGACGCGCGAGATGCAGTGGTAGTAGGCCCGCCCTGCTCCGGGCGCGACGAGAATGCGGCGTGGGTTCATGTTCAAATTGTTCTCAGAATCTTCAAAAACAATAAGCTTAGCTTTTTGCCTGGCAAACAAAATTTTAAGCCTTGGTATTTGTTTGTGCATGCATGCACGAAAGTTTCGCTGAATTCCGAAGTTCCGGCGGAGAAAAACCGCACTCTGTTCTGCGGACCATTGAGAGCCTCCTATCGCCGGCACGGGGCAAAGATGTCGAAGCATTCACGAACCGGCGAAGCCCGGGCTTTGGCTATTTTTTGCCTTCGCCAGGTTCTTCCTTTTTCTTCTGCTCTTCCTTTTCGTTTTGCTCTCCTTTTTCTTCGACGGGCGGGGCGGGGAGGGAAAGCCAGAGGTCGGGAGATTCGTCGATGGCATAGGGTCCACGCCAGTTGTCGTCGGCAAAGCTGACCACGGCTTCTCGCCGGAGCGGCTCATCTCGATCGCCGGGGCTCTCCCCGTTCTCGTTCCCCTCATCTTTGTTCCCCGGTTGGTCGGCTTTGCCGGGCTGCTCCTGTGCGACGATCCGGAAGGGGCCGGAAAAGCCGGGAGCGTCGTCCTTGGCTTCGATCTTGAGGACGAGTTCACCATCCTTGTCCGGTGTCTTTCCGGTCGAGGTCGCCACGAAGGATTCGGGCAGGCCGGAGACGGACAGGTCGAGTTCGCCTGTGTGGCCGTGCAGACGGGTCAGCTTGAGCTTGATCTCCAGGGGCTTCCCTTGTTCCATCGCATGGATTTCCTTGTCGGCTACGAGGGTAAAGTCGGGTCGGGGAACGGATGCGGAGAGACGATAGCGCATGTCGGGGCCGCCCCGTCCGAATCGGTCGGACACCTCGAGGGTGTGGACGCCGTCTTCCGCGACGGTCCAGAGATACTGGGGGTCCTTCGATTTGCCGGTATCGTCTTCGCGGCGGATCTCGCCTCCGTCGGGCTTGAGGATACGAAGAACGGGGTCGATGGGAAATCGGAGTTCCCGGCCCTCGACCCGGACGAGGAGCTTTTCGCCTTTTTTCACCTCGATGGCATGGCGATTGGGCTGGGAGGGCTTCTTCAGGGTGCCGACGACGGTGCCGCCTGAGGCAAGCTCGGGGTCCGGGCTGTCGGGGCCGAGGTCGGCAGGGAGGAGGCGTGCGGGCAGGTCCTTTTCGGAAAGGGCCAGATGCAGGCGGTAGTGGGTGTTTTTGGAGCCGACGTAGGCGACGTTCGTTGCCGGCGGGTGTGCGAAGCCGACGAGCGAGACGACGTATTCGCCTGCTTGGGGAACTTCGAAGGAAAAGCCGGCGTCGTGGTTGGCGGGGAGATCGTGGGCGACGAGGATGCGGTTGCCCGAGGCGTCGTGCAGGTGGAGGGCGGGATCGAGGGGGGAGCGCAGACCGTAGGCTTCGACGAGCGCGTGCAGCGTGTCGCCCTTTTTCAGGGAAAGACGCCAGGCGTCGAGTTCGGACGCGGCGGAGAGGGTGCCGTTGACGACGAGCGGCAGAGCGTCGCGCTCGACGGTAGCGGATCCGGCAATGGTGTTCCTGGACTTATCCTCCTCGACGATTTCCGCTTTGTCTCCGACGACGAAGATGATCGAGGCGCTGGCGCCCTCCGCGTTGTGCGCGCGGACGAGGACGGGGCCTTCGGGAGCTTTGGCGGGGATGCTGAGCTTTCCGGAGCCGACCTTCTCGGGGTCGGGCTCGAAGGAGAAACCGGGGGCGGAGAACCAGAGCTCGCAGGGCCAGGGGTCGAACTTGCCCAACAGGGTCAGGTCGACGGCCTGACCCTGTCGACCGCCGGGAGGAAAGACCGAATCGAGCGTTGGCGCGGCCGCCTGGACTTGGAAGGCGAGCGCCGCCGTTGCCGCGAACGCCGATGCGAGGGCGGTTCGGCGCATCGCGGTGGTTCAGGCGAAGAGCTCTTTGATGAGCCGACCTTTGTTGACGAGCTGGACGGGGCGGTTGTTGGTGTCGTGCAGCACCGTCTCGGGGTTGATGCCCATCTTGGTGTAGAGGCTCGCGGCGAAGTCTTCGGGGGCGTAGATGTTTTCGTTTGCGTAGTAGCCTTTCACGTCGGTGGCGCCGACGATCTGTCCGCCGGGAATGCCGCCGCCGGCCATGAGAACGCTCATGGCGAAGGACCAGTGGTCGCGCCCGGCATCCTTGTTGATCTTGGGAGTGCGGCCGAACTCTCCGAGGAGCAGGACCATGGTGTTGTCCAGCGAGCCGCGCTCGGCGAGATCCCGGATGAGGGCGCTGACGCCGGTGTCGACGCGCTCGGCCTTGTCCTTCTTGAAGTTTTCGAAGAGCTTGCGGTGGTCGTCCCACCCGCCGTAGTAGACGGTGACGAAGGGCACGCCGACTTCGGTGAGGCGGCGGGCGAGGAGGAGGCGTTGGCCGAAGTCGTTGCGTCCGTAGTTCTCGCGGACCTTCTCGGACTCGAGAGAGATGTCGAAGGCACGCTGCGCCTCGTCGGAGGTGACGAGGTCGAAGGCCCGGGCGTAGTAGTCGTCGAAGGCGACGGCGGGGTCTTCAGCGGCGGTGTCGGTGACGCGGCGCAGGTTGTCGAGGGATCGACGCAGCTCGACGCGCGACTTGGCACGAGTTTCGGCGATCTCTTTCGGCAGGGTGACGTCCCGCACGCGGAAACTGTCGCTCGAGGGATTGTCGGCGATGACGAAGGGGGCGTGCTGGGCGCCGAGGAAGTTTGGCCCTCCCGAGCGGGAAACCCGGGGGGTCGAGACGTAGGCGGGCATGCCGTGGGGCACGCGTCGGTGGTGGCTGACGACCGAACCGTAGCTGGGGTGGAAGGTGACGAAGGCGCCGCAGCCCACCGGGACGGGGGTGGGCGAGCCGGTCATGAGGTAGTGGTTGCCGGCGCCGTGGTTGTTCTGCACGTGTGCGATGGAGCGCACCACGGTGAAATGGTCGAAGGCTTTGGCGAGCTTGGGGAACTTTTCGGAGAAGTGCACGCCCGGCACGGTGGTTGGAACAGTGCCGAATTCGCCGCGGATTTCGGAAGGGGCGTCGGGCTTGGGATCGAAGGTTTCGTAGTGGGAGGGGCCGCCGTCGAGCCAGATGAGGATGCAGCGGGTGTCGCTGGATGTCCCGGCGGGACCGTTCTTCAGGGCGGCGGAGGCGTCGCGCAGGCCCAGCATCTGGGAGAGCCCGAGGCCGCCGAGGGCCCCGAGTCCGGTCTGGATGAAGTCGCGCCGAGCGACGCCTTCGCAGTTGCGAGCGGTTACTTGCCTTCTCATGAATACAAGATGCACCGATTCAGCGCCTTGGGCAACTTGCGTCATCGCGGGCGGTGGCCATGGCCCCTGCCGCCTGTCGCTTTCCGAAACCCGGCTGTCCCGCGACGGGCCAGAGGCCTCTCAAACTTTCCTCAACTGGCGCTTGAGGCTGGCGCGCAGGGCGAAGAAGGCCGCGAGCACGAAGGAGAGCATGGCGAGGAGGTTGAGATGGATGGTCCTGACATGGAGGGAGAACCAGGGATCTTCGGCGTCGGCTGGGAAGCGGTAGCGGCGCTCGGCGCCAAAGAAAACGTTGGGCGGGTTCTTGGCGCGGCGGTAGTCGGTGCGCTCGACCTCGGCGCGGGTGTAGAGGTCCTGCACCTTGTTGTTGAGGTAGAGCTGACCGACGGTGAAGGTCCTTTCCCCGGCCTCGCCGACGGCGGGCTCGTAGAAGGGCTCGGGGTCGAAGACGCCCCTCTCCAGGTCGCGGCGAATCCGGGTGAGCTGTCGCGAGACGGCGCGTGGAGATTCCGCCTTGATCCCGTGGATCACGGATAGGGCCTGCTTGAGCTGGTAGAGCCGCTCCTCCTCGGCTTCGGTCAGCTTCTGGTCGAGGGGGATCAGGCTGAACTCCTGGATCTGCTGCTCGATGAATGAGGTGAGCTTGCGGGCTGGGTTGTGGTCGGCGTGCAGGATGATGACGGCCTCGTAGCTCCACCGCAGTGGCATGAGGTGGCAGATCGCGGGCACCTTGAGCTTGCTCGCCTCCTCCCGTTGGTCTTCGGGCACGAACCACTGGCGGATGCTCTGGATGATGTCGAAGCTGCGGTTCATCTCGTCGTATTTGATGAGCGCACCGCCGAGGATGATGTTCGGGATGAGGATGAGCGGGATGATGTTGATCGCCGTCTTGGGCCGCCCCACGAGGCTGGAGATGAGGAGGCCCGCCGCGATGCCCGCGAAGGAGGTCAGGAACATCCAGAGCAGGTTGGGCAGGAACATGTCGCGTATCCCGAGGATGGCGTTCCCGATGAGGAGGTAGATGACGCACTGGATCAGCGCGAAGAAGGCGAGGGAGAGGTATTTCGCGAGGATGTATCCGCCGATGCGGAAGCCGTGGTGCCGCTCGCGCTGGAGCAGATTGCGGTCGCGGATGATTTCCTCGGCCGAGTTGGTCATGCCGAGGAAGAGAGCGGTGACGAGGCCGAGGAAGAGGTAGGTGGGGATGTGGAAGGCGTTGGCGAAGTTGTATTCGCCGTCTTCGGAGTAGCGCATCACCATGGCGATGAGCAGGGCGAGAGCGGGCGCCTCGAGCAGGGTGGTGGCGAGGTTGGCCCGGTTGCGCAGCTTGCTGAGGAAGGCTCGCTTGAGCTGGTTGGCGAAGCGGACCCAGTCGTGCCGCAGCTTGCGGGGCGGAGGCTGGGGCGTCTTGTGGGTCGTCGCGGTCTGGACGGTGTCGCCGTCGATCTCGCGCAGGTTCACCTCTTCGAGAAGCCGGTGGGTCTGGAAGCGGTCGGACCAGAAGGAAGCGTTGAAGCGCCGCGCCGGAATGAGGTTCCCGCGGAGGTCGCGCTCGTATATGACGTCGCCGCCGAGGTCGCGCAGGGGCGTCTCGAGGACGTCGAAGATGAAGTCGGGGGTCAGCGCCTCGATGCCGTCTCCCCCCTCGCAGGCGGCGGGGGCGGCGGCGGCGTAGATGCCCTCTTGCTTGCGGGCTTCGAGGAAGTATTCCAGCATCTGCGAAGGGGTGCCGAAAAAGGCCATGCGCCCCCCGTTGTCGAGGAGCAGGGCCTTGTCGAACATGTGGAAGAGGCGGCTGCTGGGCTGGTGGATGGAGACCAGGGTGATCTTGTTGTGGGTGAGGCCGCGGATTATCTCGAGGACGTGCTCGGAGTCCTTCGAGGAGAGGCCCGAGGTCGGTTCGTCGAAGAGGTAGACATCGGCGATGCCGATCATGTCCATGCCCGCGTTGAGGCGGCGGCGCTGCCCGCCGGAGAGGCTCTTGGTCTGCTGGTCGCCGGCGAGGCGGTGGCGGATCTCGTTGAGCCCCAGCTCGATGAGCTTGGAATCGACGCGGCGGCGGCGCTCGGCGGCGGGGAAATGGGGTGCCCGCATCGCGGCGGCGGTGTCGAGGTTTTCCTCGACAGTGAGGAGCGGGTCGAAGGTTTCGTCCTGCGGGATGATGGCGAGGTAGCTCTTGAGGCTGCTCTGCTCGGAGTAGAGATCGACGCCGTTGAGGTCGATCCGCCCGCTGCGCGGCTTGAGTTGCCCGCCGATGGCCTTGAGCAGGGTGCTCTTGCCGCAGCCGCTCGGCCCCATCACGCAGACCATTTCGCCGCGCTGGATCGAGAAGGAGATCGCGTCGAGCGCGGGGATCTTCCGGTCGTAGCTGTGCGAGACCTCGCGCACGCGCAGGGTGTTGATGACGTTGCGCTCCTCCTCGATGATGCCTTCGGAGAAGTGGCAGCGCAGGAACTGGTCGCTCCCGAGCGAGATGACGCTGCCGTCCTTGAGGGGCGCGGCGCCGCGCACGACCTCGCCCTCGACCGCGACGGGGCGCTCGTTCTCGATGATCTCGAGCACCCCGGTCTTGGTGCTGTTGTCGCAGCGGATGCGCAGCAGGATCGTGCCCGTGCTGCCGGGCGAGAGCAGGATGTCGCCCGCCGAGAGCTTGTCGGGGTCGTTCGAGACGAGGTAGACGGTACGGTTCGGCGGCAGGCTGTAGCGCCCGCCGAGCTCGCGGGCCTTGCGCCGGAGGTCGTCGAAGGAGATCTCGGTGTGGTCGCGGAACTCGATGCGCTCGCGCGAGGTCACTTCGAAGCGGTCGCCCTTTTCGAGGGCGCGGCCCCCGATGACGGCGTCGGTCGGGTTGAGCACCTCGACCTCGATGCGGAGTCCGAAGGAGACCCGCAGGTAGCTCTGCTTGGTCCGCAGCTTCTCGATGAACTGGTTGCCTCCGTTGTCGAGGGCGAGGTAGAGCTGGACCGAGGAGAGGTTCTTCTTCGAGTTGAAGTAGAAGACGAGGTCCTCGAAGGCGAGCACCTCCTCGCCGATGATGAGGCGCTGCCCCTCGTAGACGCGGCAGAATTCGCCGGCGTTGACCTGCCGCCCCCGCGCGAGGATGGGGGCCGGTCCGAGATTCTTCACGAGAACGAGGCTTTGGAAGCGGAAGGCGACGACCGAATGCTCCTCGTCGCCGTCCGAGACGATGGTCACGTCGGCACGCTTCCGCGTCGAGAGGATCAGCGATTCGAGCCGGTGGCCTCCGTCCCCGCCGTTCTGGTCGGCGCCGCCCGGCGCGGAGCTGTCGCTGAGCTGGGAAAGCTCGCTGGTGTTGAGCTGGTAGACGATGTTGATGGCCTCGGCGGCGACGCCGAGCGTCGTCATGAACTGGTAGAAGGTGATCAGATTCTCCTTCGGCAGTCCGGCCCGGCTGATGAGGACGTAGAGCTGCACGCCGAGCAGGATCTTGTCCTCCAGCGGCAGGGTGTCGGCGAGATTGGAGGCGATCGCCTCGAGATCCTGGCGGCGGCGCAGGGCGCGCACGAAGAGCTGCTTGAGTTCGGTGTAGACCGTTTCGGGAAAGTCGTAGCGCAGGAAGCCGAGGATCGAGTCGATCTCGGCCTCGACGGCGCGTCCGTCGAGCTTGGTGAACCCCGCGAAGACCTCGATCAGCATCGGCAGCATCGATTGTTCCGTGCGGGGCGCCTCGCTCTTGAAAAAGGCCCGCTGCACCCGGTTCCACAGGCGGCTGCGCCCCGGAGTGCGGCCCGATTCCGGCCGGGGACGTTTGCCCGGGCCGCCGGGCTCGGTCGGTGGCTCGCGCAGGATGGAGGACGTAAGGGACATGGAGGGACTCGGGAACCTGCGACGAGGCACCGAAAATCGAAAAATCAGCAGCTACATATACCCCATCCGGCCCGCTTGGAAACCGCGCGGTTTTCTGGATTGGAGAAGAAGCCGCCCCCCGTGACGGCGGAGCGGCTCGGGCGCAAGCGGTCGCAGGAGCGGGAAGAACGGAAAAGCACTTTTCAAAATATGGAAATTATTGTATTTATTGAGTTATCCATGACTGATCCTTCCCGCTCCGATAGCCCCGCGTCCGCGAAAGTCCTCGGCCTCGTCCGGCTTCATCACGGCCTACCCGATTCGCGTGGCGGGGAGAAGGGGCGTGCCCAGCCGACAGGGGCCGGTGCAGACTTCTTCCGCCCGGGCCGCCTTGGTCGCCACTGGCAGCGTGCCGCACGGCTCAATCATCTCGCCGCCTCGCGGCGGAGGTCCGGTCTGGAAGAGATTCCCGATTCGCGACTGCCCGTCGTCCTTGAGCTCTCCGGCGGGCGGCGCTGCCTCCTGCTGCTCGGTCGGGAAAGGACCTCCTCGGGCGAAACGCGTTGCCGGGTGCAGTTCCCCGACGCCCGCGAGGCCCTCGTCTCCGAATCGAGCCTGCGCGAGAGCTACGACGGCGTCTGTGTCTTCCTCGCACCGGCGCGGCGCGCCGGAGCAGGAAGTCCGTGGCTGCGGCGCATGCGGCGGCGGCTTGCGGGGAGGCGCTGAATTTCGGGCGGCGTCTTTCCTGCCCCTGCCGCGCCGATCACTCGGACGGCGTGCCTGCCTCGACCTGTGCCGTCGTCTCGGATTTCCCGAGCAGCGCCGCGATGAAAACCGCCAGGTAGAGAGTGCCGGCCACCGACTCGAGGGAGGCGAGGAGACGCGCCGAGGGACTGACCGGGACGAAGTCTCCGTATCCGGTGGTGGTCAGGGTGACGAGGCTGTAGTAGAGCAGTTCGCCGTCATTTCCGGGGAGGGCCTGATCGGAGGAATCCACCAGCCCGCCGGGCCGAATGACCTCGTTCAGCGCATACAGGCTCGCCCACATGAACCCGATGATGAGGTATCCGCTGATCCCTGCGACGATCCGGTCCGGGCGGCTGGCATGCGGGTCGAACATCGAGAAGCGAACCACCAGCCACACCAGCATCAACTGCAAGAGGGAGAAAAGGCTGGTGCGGGCGATTTCCAGCCTGTGGTGGGTTCCGGGCAGAGCCGCCTGCGCAATGCCGGCGATCCAGATGCAGGCGGCGAGCGCGAGGTAGGCGACGAGCCATTTGCGGCGGGCGCCGATCAGGTAGCTCGCCACCGAAAAGACGGCGAGATACAGCACCGCCATGCCCTGAGCCGCCGCCGATCCCGGAGCGGCGGGCACGAGAAAGGCGGTGACGATCAGCATCAAAAGCCCCAGCAGGAGGAGCGCCGACCTCATGCGCTGGCCGCTGGCATCGGAGAGTTGCGGAATCATCGAACTGGCTCGTGGTCTGGTGGATGCACCGCCGCCGCATCGATCTGCGGCTGTGATGCCGGGTCTCGGAATGGCCAGCATCAATCGCACCCTTCTTCGCGCCAGCTTCGGGAACAGAAGACTTCGCCCGCCATGGTCCTGACCATGAAGCGGCGCGCTGCAGGGACGCTGCCGGCGGTGCGGAAGAAGAGCCGCCTCGCGGGAGCGAGCCACTCGTGGTCCGACTGGAACCAGGGCGTCAGCCAGCGAGTCGCGAACTGGTAGTAGGCTAAATTCGCACGCCGTCTCCGGGTATAGGCCGGCAGGGCCCGCTCCAGCGGCAACTCCGAGAGGCAGCGAGCAAGGCACGCGGCGTCGGCCAAGGCGAGGTTCACCCCTTGGCCGAGCTGCGGGCTCATGGCGTGGCCCGCGTCCCCCAGCACCACGACTCCCTCGCCATGCCAGCGCCGCATGCGCACGTCGCCGTAGCGGGCGAGCAGCACATCGTCCCACGAGGCGACTTGCCCGAGCAGGCCCTCGGCTGCGGGGCAATGCGCGAGGACTTCCGCTTTCCAATCGTCGAGTGGACGCCGCCGCCACGCCCCGTCGTCGGCGACGCGCACGCTCCAGAAGAGGCTCACGAGCCGCTCGTCCGACCCGGGGCCGCAGCCGGTGGCGAGAAAGCCGCAGAGGCGGCGCGTCCCCCGCACCACTTGGTAGAGTTCGTCCTCGGGAAAGGCGCCGTCGTTCCGCCCGATGAACCAATGGGCCCCCCAAGGGTAGCCGCGGTCGATGCCGCCGCCCGCCAGCCTGCGGAGACGCGAGCGTGCCCCGTCCGCGACGACCAGCAGATCGAAGCCGCCGAAACGCTCCCCCGAGGCGCACTCCAGCGACCAGGCACGCCTTTGCCGGCCCGGCTCCACCGGCTTTGCCGCGACGATCTCCGCGCCCCAGCGGGTCGTGACTCCCGATCCCTCCATCGCACACAGGAGCGCGTCGAGCAGCACGGGGCGGTGCAGTCCGGCACCGAAGCAGGCCGGTCCCAGATCGCCGTAGCGCAAGTCCATCAGGTCGCCGCCCCCGGCCTCGACGACGTGGAGACGCCGGATGCGGGCCGCCTTCTCGAGGACCCGGTCGAGCAGGCCCAGTTCCTCCAGCACCGCCATGCCCGAGGGTTGCAGGAGGAAACCCGCCCCGACCGGCCGGCATTCTTCGGCGCCTTCGAAGAGCTCGACCCGGTGCCCCTGCCGCGCGAGGAGGCAGGCCGCCGCCGGCCCCGCCGTGCCGCAGCCGACCACCGCCACCCTCAGCAAGGCACGACTCTCCATCTCCGCGAGGCTCCTACCGGGCGTGCGGTCTGTCAACAGATCCGAATCACCCGCCCTGGGCCCGCTCCAGCGCGGCGGCGATCTCGCGCTCGATGACCTCGAGGGAATTCAGCAGCGTCGTCGGATTGGGAACCGGCGTCACTTCGTTGGTGGCCGGATCCCAGTTCACCGGGCCGTAGCGGCAGGGCTCGGGATTGTCGGTCAGGATGTGGGCTCCGGCGTCACCCTTGTTGAAGTGCCAGAACTCGAAGGGGAAGTGCATGAACCCGCGCGCCTCCATCACCTCGGTGATGGCGAGACGGTTCTCGAGTTCCTCCGGCGCGACGTAGGGCGAGCGCATCGGGGTGCGTTCGCTCATTTCCAGATAGGGCACTCCGCGCCAGACCTCGCCGCCGCCGTCCCGTCGGAAGACCGAGATGTCGATGGCCGAACCCGACATGTGGGTCCCGATCTTGGGCATGTTGGCGACGAGGACGATGGCCCGGCGGAAGACGAACTCGGGCGTCGGCATTTCCCCGCCGAGTTCCCAGAGGCACTTCTTCAGCACCGTGTCGAACACGGAGGGCCGCCGCACGAGCTGGCGCTGCATCTCCAGCGAGCGGAAGCCGTCCTCGATCTTCAGCACCCAGCCGCGGGCGTTCATGTCGCGGCCTGCCTCGACCACCTCGTGGGCGAGGGACTCGCGCATGAAGAAGACGCGGTCGAGATCGCCCGCGATCTTCGTGTCGGAAAAGAGCATCTCCACCCCTGCGGCGGCGGCCAGGTCCGGCAGCGAGGCGAAGCCTTCGCCGCATTCGGCCACGGGAAAGGCGACGAGCTGCTCGACCATGGCATAGCCCTGCTCCATCTGCTCGGTCCAGTAGGCGCGGCGGGCAGCTTGGTCGGCAGGATTGGCGGGGTCCGGAGAAATCGAATCGGTCATGGTGGAGCGCAGTTTCGCGTCATTGCCTCCGCCTTGGCAAGTTCCGGGTGCGACCGGATTGCGCGGGAGCGGTGGAGCGGTGGAGTGGTGGAGCGGTGGAGCGGTGGAGTGGTGGAGTGGTGGAGTGGTGGAGTGGTGGAGTGGTGGAGTGGTGGAGTGGTGGTGCCGTCAACACATGGGGGTGCGCCCGACCTCCGACCTCCCACTTCTGACTTCTGACTTCTGGCACCGACCTCCGACCTGAGTGGCACGGAAAGGAAACCGACGCGATCCAGGCTCTCCCCTCACCATCGAAGCGGCCTTCGCCTGGCCGACTCCGCCTTCAATCCGTCGGGATGAGGTAAAGCGCCGCCGCGCCACCAGGGACCCATGACGGGTCGATCCCGGTGTCGAAGGTGGCGAGCCGCCCCCCGCGCTTCACGGCCAGACCGAGAAGGTAGAGATCGTTGAGGTGGCGAGAGGCCGGGAGAACGGGGAAGAGCCTGGCGTCGGAAAGGGAGAGGTCGTCCGACCAGAATTGGCGCCCCGGGGCGGCCAGTATCCGGTCGAGCAGGACGCGGGCTTCCGAAGGGGAGCCGGGACCACCGGGGTAGCTGCCGCCGCCAAGGATTCGCAGAAAGGCGTTCTCGGTGAGCGGGCAGGTGGCCCAACCCGTGACGGTGGCAGATTCCTTGAAGAACCGTAGGGCGGCCTCGCGGT
>SLGN01000184.1 GCA_007123695.1 Verrucomicrobiales bacterium | reverse complement strand
GCCTTGGAACGAGGCACGGCGGTCGCTCTTCTCGAAGATCGAACAGGTCCGCCACCTCGGGCGATGGATGGCGCCGAGCCTCCGCTGCCCCGACGAAGCCTCATTGAAAGAAGCCGCCGCCGCTCTCGCCGCCTCGGGGCACCGCGCTCTCGTGGTGAAACGGGCCTTCTCCACCGCAGGATCCGGCCAGACCCGCGTCGCCCCCGAGGAACTCGTCCAGCGGCAGCAACGGGGCTTCGCCGCAAAGATCGAGGCCGAAGGCGGCGTGCTGCTCGAACCCTGGCACGACCGCGTTCTCGACTTTTCCGTCCAATACCAGATGGAGGCGGGAGGGCTCCGGCTGCTCGGATTCGTCGAGCAAATCGTGTCGCCCCGGGGAGTCTACCGCGGCAGTCTCTGCCGCAGCGGATTCTGCCGGGGCTGGGACGAGGAGCTGGCCCGCTTTTTCTCCGAGACCTGCCGACCTCTCTACGCGGAAGCGGGCGAACTCGCCCGGGATCTCGCGGCCTGGGTCTCGGCATCGGGCTACGAGGGACCGCTCGGGATCGACGCCTACATCCATCGCGACGCGCAAGGGCGCCTGCGCCACCGGCCGATCTGCGAAATCAACGTCCGCTGCACCATGGGCCGCGTCGCCCTCGAGCTGAAGCGCCGCATCGCCCAAGGCTGCACGCTGAAGCTCGAAATCGTCGAGGCCGCGGAGCTGGAAACCCTGCTGGAGCCGACTGCGGTCGATGCGCGGGGGCGTCTTGCCGGCGGGGTGGTCGCGCTGACCGAACCCCGGCCCGATTCCCGCTTCGCCGCCGTGGCCCGTGCCATTCCCTTGACCGGCTTCTAGCCCGATTCCCTGCCGAACCATTCCCACAGCAGGATTCCCCCGGAAACGGCGACGTTGAGGGAATCGAGCCCGCCCTGCATGGGAATGCGGACGAGTTCGTCGCAGGCCTCGGCAATCCCGGGCGGCAGACCCTCGGCCTCCGACCCGAGCAGCACTGCCGTCCTCTGCCCGGGCGTCACCTCGGGCAGAGGGCGGCATCTGTCGCCCGGGCTCGTCCCGAGAAGCCGGAAACCCGCTTCGGAGATGCGGTCCAGCGTCGCGGCAAGGTCGGACACTTCGAAAACGGGAAGTCGGAAGAGCGCCGTGGCGGAGGCTCGGAGGCTCTTCGGCGAGTAGATGTCGGCCCCGCGGCCCGCCGCGACGACAATGCCATCGACGCCGAAGGCCGCCGCGCTGCGTGCCAGAGTCCCGAGATTCCCTGGATCCGCCAGATCCACGGGCACGAGCAAGCGGCGAGCCTGCGAAAGGAAGTCGGTCTCGGGTTCGCGCCCGGCAGGACGCTCCGCGACCCCGAGCACGCCGCGATGAAAGGAAAAACCAGCCAGCCCGGAAATCTCGTCGCGGGAGAGAAAACGCAGCGGAACCTCACCAGCCCGACAAAGCTCGACGAGGTCCGGATGCCGGTCGCGCTCCAGCAGCACCTCGGGGGCGCGGAAAAAGGGCGAGGAGAGCAGGGCCTCCACCGCCCAACGGCCTTCGGCGACAATGCAGTCGGGCGCGAAGCGATCCCGCATCGGGGGAGCCGCTCAGTGCGCTGGCGACTTTTCCTCGCGGTTGAGCAGCCCGAGCACGCCCAGAATGACGAGGGCGAGGCCACCGACGAGGCGCAGGAAGCCGCCGAGGAATCCGGCGCCGAAAGCCCCGAAGGCGTAGAGCAGGATCGACCCGCCGATGAGGATGGTGAAGATCGGCCCGGCCGTGTTGATGACCCGCTCGGACAGGGGCAGGCAGCCCATGATCGCGAACATCACGACGAAGCCGAGCAGGTAGAGCCAGAGAGGGGCCCAGAAGCCCGCGCCGGCGCTGACGCACACCTCGCAGAGCAGCCAGGTGAGACCGGAGAGGAAGAGAAAACCGTGGGTGAGGGAGTTCATCGCTGGGGAAGATGCTTTGGTTCGGCTAGGAATCAAGATGGATTTGCGGAAGTTTCCGGGCACCGCCGGATCAACGCCGTCCGCGTTCGCGGAAGTCGCCGAATCCGCGGTATTTCTGATAGCGAAGCTCGAGAAGCTCGTCGGTCCCGACCGACTCGAGTTCCCCGAGATGCTTGAGCAGATGGCTCTTGAGGTTGTTGGCCGAGGCGACGTGGTCGTGGTGGGCCCCGCCCATGGGTTCGGGCACGACTTCGTCGATGATTCCGAGACCGAGGAGATCGGCAGCGCTGAGCTTGAGGGCTTGGGCGGCCTCGGTGGCGTATTTCCGGTCCTTCCAGAGGATCGCGGCGCAGCCTTCCGGACTGATCACCGAGTAGTAGGAGTTCTCCATCATGAGGACGCGGTCGGCCACCCCGATCCCGAGCGCGCCGCCCGATCCCCCTTCCCCGATGACGACGGCGACCACCGGCGTCCGCAGCAGCATCATCTCCCGCAGATTGTAGGCGATGGCCTCGGCGATGTTGCGCTCTTCCGCGCCGATTCCGGGGTAGGCGCCGGGCGTGTCGATCAGCGTCACTACGGGCAGGCCGAATTTTTCCGCCAGCTTCATCAGCCGCAACGCCTTGCGGTAGCCTTCGGGGTGGGCGCTGCCGAAGTTGCGGCGGAGGTTCTCCTTGGTGTCGCGCCCCTTCTGATGGCCGATGACGACGACGCGCCGCCCCTCGATCCGGGCGAAGCCGCCGGGCATGGCCTCGTCCTCGCCGATGTGGCGGTCGCCGTGCAGCTCGACGTAGTCGTCGAAGCAGTGCTCCACGTAGTCGAGCATGAAGGGGCGCTGCGTGTGCCGGGCGATCTGGACACGCTGCCACGGCGAGAGGTTGCGGTAGATCTCGCTCTTCATCCGCGTGAGCTTGTCCTCGATCCGCTTCATCTCGCTCGACATGTCGAGATCGCTGTCGGCGGCTCGGTCGCGCAGCTCGGCGAGCTGCCGCTCGAGGTTGACGATGGGCTTTTCGAATTCGAGTGGCTCGACGGTGGTCATGGGGAAATTGTAGCGCGTTTCGCGCGTCGGTCTACTTCGCAAGATCGACTTTCGAGCCGACCCGCAGAATCGTGAAAAGTTCCTCCAGATCGGGATT
>SLGN01000064.1 GCA_007123695.1 Verrucomicrobiales bacterium | reverse complement strand
TTGAGAAACGCGGCGAAACGGATTGGTTTCCCCTCGGGCCATCCCTCCCCGCGCCCCGGGCGTATGACACAACAACATCCGACAACAAGATGACCGCACCCCACATCCCCATTCTCCGCCAAGGACGCGTCCACAAGTCGCTCGACATCCAGACCGTGAACCGCCTCGGCTCCGAAGATCCGGCCGCGGAGATCAGCTTCGCCTGTGCCGACATGATCAAGTACGACCTGCACAAGATGGAGCAGGCGCGTGCGGCGTTGAAGAAATTTTCCTGCGGCGACCTCGTCGCGATCACGAAGAAGGCCGGGGAGCTCTTCCTCGAGGACACCCTGCCGGTCGGGGCGGACGGCATGATGCAGTCGCCGGAGGACTACGTGCTCTCCCTTGCCGCGACGAGCGGCCTGCCCCATGCGTTGATCCGCATGAACATGAAGCGCCTCGGCGGCATCTTCGCCGACATCGACACGATTTTCCGCGGACTCACCCGCGGGCTGGACTGGGCCGTTCTGGACAAGGGCTATGGCGAACAGGGCGGGGCTCCGGTCAGCTTCTCGGCGACGACCAACGAGCTGGCGGTGATCCTTCCGAGCAACTCGCCGGCGGTCAACGCCCTTTGGATCCCGGCCATCGCGATGAAGGTTCCGGTCCTGCTCAAGCCGGGCCGCGAGGAGCCGTGGACGCCTTGGCGCATCATCCAAGCGTTCATCAAGGCGGGATGCCCCGCCGAAGCCTTCAGCCTTTACCCGACCCAGCACGACGGGTCGGGAACGATCATCCGCCGAGCCGGGCGCGTGATGCTCTTCGGCGACGATTCCACGGTCAAGCAGTACGAGAACGACGAGCGCGTCGAGGTCCACGGCACCGGCTACTCGAAGTTCCTCATCGGGGAGGACGAGATCGACAACTGGGAAAACTACATCGACACCATCGTCGAGTCCGTCTCGGCGAATTCCGGCCGCAGCTGCATCTGCACTTCGACGATCGTCGTGCCGCGCCACGGCGACGAAATTGCTCGCGCCGTGGCCAAGCGGCTCGCCGAGATCCGTCCGCTGCCGCAGGACGATCCGGAAGCGAAGCTTTCCGGTTTCGCCAACCCCATGTTCGCCGAGTGGATCAACGAGGCGGTGGACCGCGGGCTCAAGGCCGGCGGCGCCGTCGATGTCACTGCCGAGTTCCGCGAGGGCGAGCGCTTCCAGCAGCGCGACGGGATGAACTACTTGCAGCCCACCCTGGTCCGCGTCGATTCCTTCGACCAGGAGCTGGCCATCCGCGAGTTCCTCTTCCCCTTCGCCAGCGTGGTGGAGTGTCCGCAGTCCGAGATGCTTGGAAAGATCGGCTACTCCCTCGTCGTGACCGCAGTTACGAAGGACATCGAGTGGATCAACAAGCTCTTCGACTGTCCGCACATCGACCGTCTCAACATCGGGAACGTGCCGACGAACCGGATCAAGTGGGACCAGCCGCACGAAGGCAACCTTTTCGAGTTCCTGTATACGCGCCGCTCCTTCCAGATTGCGGAGATCGCCTGAGGCGGTAGCTTCCGCCCCGATGCCCGAAGAGCTTCTCACGATCGAGTCCCTTTGCGGAGGGATGGACCTGCCCGGTTGGGTCCTCGACTTCCGCCATTCCGCCTCCGCCCGGACCGTCTTCGGTTCGGGAAGGCTTCCCGAGCTTGGCGAGGAGGTTCGCCGCCTCGGCGCGCTCCGCGCCCTCGTCGTGACGGACCTGGGCATCGTCGCGGCGGGTTTCGTGCAGCGGGCCTGCGATTCGCTCGCAGCGGCGGGCGTCGCGGCGGTGGTTTTCGACGAGGTGCGGGAAAATCCGACGACGGAGGACGTGGACCGCTGCGTAGCCTTCGCGCGGGAGTCGGGCGTGGACCTCATCGTCGGTCTCGGCGGGGGATCGAGCCTCGACACGGCGAAGGGCTGCAATTTTCTCCTCACCAACGGAGGGGCGATGCGCGACTACTGGGGCGTGGGCAAGGCGACGAAGCCGATGCTGCCTTTCGTCGCGGTGCCGACGACTTCGGGCACGGGCAGCGAATGCCAGAGCTTCGCCCTCATCGCCGATGCCGAAACCCACGCCAAGATGGCCTGCGGCGACGAGAAATGCGCCGCCGCCGTCTGCCTCCTCGATCCCGAGCTGACGGTGACGATGCCGACCGCCGTGACCGCCCATACCGGGATCGACGCCATCGCCCACGCCCTCGAGACGGCCGTGTGCAACAAGCGGGGCGAAATCTCCTCGGCCTACTCGCGCGCGGCCTGGCGGCTGCTCGATGCGGGCTTGGGGCGCGTCCTCGAAGATCCGGGCGATCTCGTCGCGAGGGCCCGGATGCAGCTGGGCGCGGCTTTCGCGGGCACCGCCATCGAGAATTCCATGCTGGGGATCGCCCATTCCTGCGCCAACCCGCTGACGGCGCACTACGGAGTGGTCCACGGGCAGGCCGTGGGCACGATGCTGCCCCACGCCATCGCCTTCAACCGCGGCGATGCCGACGCGGCCGCCGTCTACGATTCGCTCGGCGGCGGCGAAGATCTCGCCGAGCGGGTGCGTTCCCACCTCCGCGCCTGCGGCATGGACCTCTCCCTCGAGGCCCTCGGCGTGCACGAGGCGATGATCCCCACCTTGGCGGAAGAGGCCGCAGGGCAATGGACGGCCCGGTTCAATCCGGTTCCGGTCGATGCCGCAGCCCTCGGGCAAGTCTACCGCGCGGCATGGTGACGGGCGGCGGACCCGATTTTGCCGAGGGCGGAAGACGCTCTTGATTCGCGCGGCAATCACCGCTAGCCGTTTCCATGCTTTATCTCGGTATCGACAGCGGCACGCAGAGCACGAAAGCCATCGTGCTCGATGTGGAGACGGGCGCCATTCTCGCGGACGCCTCGCAGGGCTACGGCCTGGTCGAGGGCCTGCCGCCGGGCCACCTCGAACAGCATCCCGAGGATTGGTTCGAAGCGGTGCGGGCCACTGTGGCCTCGTGTTTGGATCAGATCGGAGAGCGCCGCCGCGATGTGCGCGGGATCGGGGTGAGCGGCCAGCAGCACGGGCTCGTCGTGCTCGACGGAGAGGGCGCGGTGGTGCGTCCCGCCAAGCTCTGGTGCGACACCTCGACCGCAGCCCAGTGCGCCGAGTTCGAGGCCGCCTTCGGCGGAAAGGAGGGCCTCATCGCGAGGACCGGCAACGCCATGCTGCCGGGCTACACCATCCCGAAGCTGCTCTGGCTGAAGCAGAACGAGCCCGACCGATTCCGCCTTGTCCGCTCGGTGCTGCTGCCGCACGACTACCTCAACTACCGGCTCACCGGGGTGATGCGGATGGAATACGGCGACGCCTCCGGCACCGGCATCCTCAACGTGCGGACCCGCGAATGGGACCGCGAGCTGACCGCCTTCGTCGATCCCGCAGTCGACGCGATGCTGCCCGAGCTGGGCTCGTCGAACGCGGTCCACGGCACCCTGCTGCCCGAACTGGCGGCCGAATGGGGCCTTTCCCCCGAGGTTCTCGTCAGCGCCGGGGGCGGCGACAACATGATGGGCGCCATCGGCACGGGAAATCTCGGCGGCGGGGTCGTCACCGCGAGCTTCGGCACCTCCGGCACCCTCTATGCCAGCTCCGAGCAGCCGATCGTCGATCCGAAGGGGGAGGTCGCCGCCTTCTGCGACAGCACCGACCGCTGGCTCCCCCTCGTCTGCACCATGAACGTCACCGTCGCGACCGAGCAGGTGCGCTCCTGGTTCGGATGGGATCTCGCCGAACTGGAGCGCCAGGTCGAGTCGGTTCCGGCCGGCGCCGACGGCGTCGCCTTCCTGCCCTACCTCACCGGCGAGCGCACCCCGAACCTGCCGCAGGGCACCGGCGTGCTCCATGGGCTGGGCTCCGCCTGCGCCAGCACGGCCCACCTCGCCCGGGCCGCGATGGAGGGCGCCACCCTGGGCCTCGGCTACGGTCTGCGGCGCTTCGCCGAGCTGGGGCTGACCCCCAGCGAGATCCGCTTGACCGGCGGCGGCAGCAAGAGCGCGGTGTGGCGGCAGATCTCCGCCGACGTCTTCGGCGTGCCGGTCGTCGCGCTCGCCACCGCCGAGGGAGCCGGCCTCGGCGGAGCGATCCAGGCGGCCTTCGCCGACGGGCAGGGCAGCTACGCCGAGCTCTCCGACCGGCTCGTCGCCCTCGACGAGTCAACACGGTGCAGTCCCTCGCCCGACAGGGTTGGATTGTATCGGGAAAAGCTCGACCGGCAGATGGAGCTGACGTTTCTCCTCCGCGACGGCGGTTGGCTCTGATCCCGCGACCCCATGGCTGAACTGCCCCAGAAAGCCGGAGCGATCCGCGATCTTTCCCCCAAAGCCCGCCGCATCGGCTGGGTCGGAGCGTTCTTCATCCGGCTGGTCTCCCTGACCCTGCGGTGGCGGCTCCACGATCCGTCCGGCATCTCCACGAATCCGCCGGACCGTCCCATGATCTGGACCTTCTGGCACAACCGCATCTTCGTCGTGCCGCCGCTCTACCACCGCTATCTCCGGGGGCGCAAGGGCGCCGTCCTCACCAGCGCGAGCAAGGATGGAGAAATCATCGCCGCCGTCATCGCACGCTTCGGCTGCGAGGCGATTCGGGGCTCGTCGTCGCGTCGCGGTACTTCGGCCCTGCTCGGGCTGATCGATTGGATCCGCGACGGCTACGACGTGGCCATCGTGCCCGATGGACCGCGCGGCCCCCGCTACCGTCTCGGACCGGGCGCGGCCAAGCTCGCCGAAGTGACCGGCGCCCTCGTGCTGCCCATCCGCATCGAATACGGCAGCTACTGGTGCTTCCGCAAGAGCTGGGACCGCTTCCGCCTGCCCAAGCCCTTCACCACCGTCGACGTCCATCTCGGACCCTGCGCCGAGGTGCCTTCCGGGCTCGACGAAGAGGCCTTCGAAACCGAGCGAGTCCGCCTCGAGAACCTGATGAATCCGCACCATGAAACTGATTGAGGGAGCCCCCATCGCCGAAACCGTCTACCGCGAATGCCTCGCCTCCTTCGCCGAACTGAAGGCCGCCGGCCACCTCCCCGGACTCGCCGTCGTCCTCGTCGGCGAGGATCCCGCCTCGAAGGCCTACGTCGCCGCCAAGGACGCGAAATGCCGCGAGCTCGGGATGCACTCGGTCAAGATCGAGAAGCCGGCCTCCATCTCCCAGGCCGAGCTGCTCGCCGAGATCGACCGGCTCAACGCCGATCCCGCGATCCACGGCATCCTCGTGCAGATGCCGCTGCCCGCGCATCTCGACACCGACGAGGTGATCCGCCGCATCGACCCGGCCAAGGACGTCGACGGACTCCATCCGGTGAACCTCGGCAAGCTTGCCATGGAGGATCCCAGCGGCTTCGCCCCCTGCACCCCGGCGGGCTGCCAGCGCATGCTCGTGGAAAGCGGCATCGAAACGGCGGGCAAGAACGTGGTGATCGTGGGCCGCAGCCTGCTCGTCGGCAAGAGCCTCGCGCTGCTCATGATGGGGAAGGGGAGGGGCGGCAACGCCACCGTCACCGTGGCCCATTCGCGGACGCGGGGCCTGGCATCGGTGGCCCGGGGGGCGGACATCCTCGTGGCGGCCGTCGGCATCCCGCGCTACCTCGGGGCCGACCATGTCAGGGAGGGCGCCGTCGTCATCGACGTGGGCATCAACCGCATCGCCGACGCGAGCCGCAAGAGCGGCAGCCGCCTCGTCGGCGACGTCGATTTCGACGCGGTGGCGGAGCGCTGCGAAGCCATCACCCCTGTGCCCGGCGGCGTCGGCAAGATGACCATCGCCATGCTCATGGCCAACACCGTGCGGGCCTGCCGCATGCGGGTGGGCCTGTGATGCCGCATCCCGCCCTGCGTCGGGGAAATCAAGACAGAGCGTTCATCGGCGCCGCGGAGCGGGGCGCGACCTCCTCGCCGCGTCGCGCCTGCCCGTCAGGGTTCGTGCGATGGCGGCCGCGGGGCCCGCGTTGCGACCCTTCGCCTTCACTTTCCTCCGGCCACCCGACTTGTCCTTGACCTTGGCCCTTCCGCCGAAGGTCTTCACCTTCACCTTGTCGTCCTTGACCTTCATCTTCTTCACCGGCACGGCGACGCGGGGACGCGCCCCGGCGGAGGGCGCTCCGAGCGCGAGAAGGGCGGCGAGGAAGGGAGCGGCGAGGATGGTTCGGTTCAGGATCGGAGGTCTCATGGGATCTTGGCAGGGTGGGTGTTTTGTCGACGGGCTCCCTCGGCGAAGGAGCTTCCGCCCTCCAGAATGCCGGAAAAAATCCCGATCTGGCAAGCGAAAATCGACCTCCGGGGGCCACTTTCCCCTAGCCAGTCAAGCGGAATGAAGCGAGGTTTCCGCTCCGAGAATTTGCCGAAACATGAGCCATACCATCTCCTCCCGGGCGAACGTCGATCTGATCGACCAGAAATACGCCGAATGGAAGAAGGACCCCCGTTCCGTCGACGAGAACTGGGCCATGTTCTTCGAGGGGTTCGAACTCGGCACGACCCAGCCGGTTCCGGCGCGGTCGGCTGGCGGCACCGGCGGCGGCGCGACCGAGCAGGATCTGCGGACGCACGCCCGCATCGACGGCCTCGTCAACGCCTTCCGCACCCTCGGGCACACCGCGGCCTGGATCGACCCTCTCGACGCCGCCCCCCCCGAGCAGCCGCTTCTCAGCCTCGACAGCCTCGGGCTCCACTCTTCGCAGCTCGACGACGAAGTCTCCACCGAATGGTACGAAAGGGGCCGGGCCATGAAGCTCCGCGAGATGGTCGAGCGCCTGCGCCTCACCTACTGCGAAAAGATCGGCTTCGAGATCATGCACGTCCAGACGCCCGAGGTGCGCAACTGGCTCCTCAAGCGCATCGAGGCCCGCGTCGACCAGCCCGCTCCTTCGCTCGAAAAAAAGAAGCTCGCCCTGCGCTGGATCGCCGAGGCCGAACTCTTCGAGCGGTTCCTCCACCGCAAGTATGTCGGACAAAAGCGCTTTTCCCTCGAGGGCGGCGATTCCCTGATGGTTGCGCTCAACGGGCTCGTCCACTGCTTCCCCCGCCACGACATCGGCGAAATGGTCATGGGCATGGCACACCGCGGGCGGCTCAACGTGCTCGCCAACCTGCTCCGCAAGCCGCTCACCACCCTGCTCTACGAGTTTTCCGACAACTACGTGCCCAACCTCGTCGCCGGCGACGGCGACGTGAAATACCACCTCGGCTACGAGTCCAACCGCGAGATCGACGGCAAGTGGGTCCGCATCCAGTTGGCGGCCAATCCGAGCCACCTCGAGGCGGTCAACGGCGTCGTCGAGGGGCAGGCCCGGGCCCGCCAGCGCATCCTCGACCCGCAGCGGCGCGACTCCTTCGTCGACCGCGACTCGGTCCTGCCGGTCCTGATCCACGGCGACGCCGCCTTCGCCGGACAGGGCAGCGTGGCCGAGGTGCTGAACCTCTCGCAGCTCCTCGGCTACCGCACCGGCGGCACCGTCCACCTCGTCGTGAACAACCAGATCGGCTTCACCACCACGCCGAAGGACGCCCGTTCGTCGGTCTACTGCACCGACGTCGCCAAGATGATCGAGGCGCCCGTCTTCCATGTGAACGGCGACTCGCCCATGGACGTGCTCTACGCCACCGAGCTCGCTCTCGACTTCCGCCAGCAGTTCGGCCGCGACGTCGTCGTCGACATCGTCTGCTATCGACGGCACGGCCACAACGAGGGCGACGAGCCCGCCTTCACCCTCCCCAAGACCTACCTCGAAATCGGCCAGCACGACACTCCGCTTGCCATCTTCCGCAAGAGCCTCGTCGCCGACGGCGACCTGACCGAAGACGAGGCTGCCGCCATCGAGCGGGCCTACCAGGAGAAGCTCGAGCGCGAACTGGCCGAGCTCGAGGCGGCCAACGAAAAAGGCCTCGGCCACACCCTCGCCGAGACGCCTCCGCCGCCCCAGCCCGAATACGAGCACGGACCCCATCCCACCGGCGTCGATCTCGAGGAGCTCCGCCTCGTCGGGCGGCGCATCTCCGACCTCGGCGGCACCGTCAAGGTGAACCAGAAACTCGCGACCCGTTTCCTCAAGCCCCGCCTCGCCGCGATCGAATCCGGCAAGGGCATCAACTGGGCCTTCGGCGAGGCCCTCGCCTTCGGCTCGCTCCTGCGCGAAGGCATCGCGGTGCGGCTCTCCGGGCAGGACTGCCGCCGCGGCACCTTCAGCCAGCGCCACGCCGTCCTCTACGATCCCGAGACCCGTCAGCGCTACACTCCGCTGAACCACCTCGAGGCCGGGCAGAAGGCGAAGCTGTGGGTCTACAACAGCCACCTTTCCGAATTCGCCGTGCTCGCCTTCGAATACGGATACTCCCTCGACTCTCCCGACGCCCTCGTCCTCTGGGAGGCGCAGTTCGGCGACTTCGCCAACGGCGCCCAGGTCATCATCGACCAGTTCATCACCTCGGCGGAGTCGAAATGGGGGCGGCACAGCCACCTCGTCATGCTTCTGCCCCACGGCTACGAAGGGCAGGGGCCCGAGCACAGCAGCGCCCGCCTCGAGCGTTTCCTCCAGCTTTGCGCCGACTGCAACATCCAAGTCTGCAACCTCACCACCCCGGCACAATACTTCCACGTGCTGCGCCGCCAGATGAAGCGCGAGTTCTTCAAGCCGCTCGTGCTGATGACGCCCAAGAGCCTCCTCACCCATCCCGGATGCGTCTCCGACTTCGAGGAATTCGGCGAGGGCACCCACTTCCAGGAACTCATCGACGACGAATCGCCCGACCGCGGTCCCGACGAGCGCATCAGCCGCCTCGTCTTCTGCTCGGGCAAGGTCTACTACGAACTCATGGATTACCGGCGCGAACACGAGATCAAGAACGCCGCCATCATCCGACTCGAGCAGATCTACCCCTTCCACAGCGCCCGCGTCCGCGAGATCGCGGCCCGCTACCCCAACGCGACCAAATGCGTCTGGTGCCAGGAAGAGCCCCTCAACATGGGCGCCTGGACCTACGTGGGGCCGCGTCTCCAGAAGATCTTCGACCTCCGCGTCCGCTACGCCGGCCGGGACACCGCCTCCAGCCCCTCGAGCGGTGCCAAGACCATCCACAAGAAGGAGCAACGGCGCCTTCTCGAGGAGGCCTTCAGCAAATAGCAAATTCCGCCGTTTTTCGCAATCTGCGGCTGACAGAAGATCGAAGCGGGCTACCTTTCGCCGGTCCGAAACCGGACGGCACCCTCTCCTTTTCCTAGTTTCCCCCCCGCGAGCAAGAACCATCCACCATGGCGCACGAGATCAAGATCCCCTCCGTCGGCGAGTCCATCACCTCCGCCACCTTGGGAACCTGGCACAAAGGCGACGGCGAATACGTCAAGTCCGGCGAGGTCATCCTCACCATCGAGACCGACAAGATCTCGACCGAACTCGAATCCGACCGCGCCGGCATCCTCCGCCACCTCGCCGCCGAGGGCGACGAACTCGACATCGGGGCTGCCGTGGCCTCCATCGAGGAAGGCGAAGCCCCACCCGAGAGCGACGCTCCGTCCGAAGCTGCGGAGCCCGCTCCCGCTCCCGAATCGGCGCCCGCCGCCGAGTCTGCGTCCTCCAGCGACGTGAAGGCCACCCCCGTGGCCCGGAAGATCGCCGAAGGCGAAGGAATCGACCTCGCCGGTGTCAGCGGCACCGGGGCCGGCGGCAAGATCACCAAGGCCGACGTCCTCGAGGCGGCCTCCGGTGCCAAGGACAAGTCTGCGGATTCCCCCGCGCCCGCTTCCGAGGCCCCCGCCGCGCCCGTCGGCGAAAAGCGCACCACGCGGAAGAAGATGTCTCCGCTGCGGCGCAAGATCGCCACCCACCTCGTCAACGCCCAGCACGAGGCCGCCATCCTCACCACCTTCAACGAATGCGACATGGGCGCGGTGATGGACCTGCGCAAGCGCCTGCAGGACTCCTTCGTCGCCCGCCACGGGGTCAAGCTCGGCTTCATGTCCTTCTTCATCAAGGCCGTGGTCGAGGCGCTGAAGTCCGTCCCCTCGGTCAACGCCCGCATCGAGGGCGACGAGATCGTCGAGAACCACTTCCACGACATCGGAGTGGCCGTCGGCACCGAAAAGGGCCTCATCGTGCCCGTGATCCGCGACTGCGACCAGAAGAGCTTCGCCGAGATCGAGAAGGACATCGTCGACTACGCGGTCAAGGCCCGAGAAGGCAAGGTTTCCCTCGCCGACCTCCAGGGCGGGGTCTTCACCATCACCAACGGCGGCATCTACGGATCGCTCCTCAGCACGCCCATCCTCAACCCGCCGCAGTCGGGCATCCTCGGCATGCACAGCATCCAGCAGCGCCCCGTCGCCGTGGACGGCCAAGTCGTGATCCGGCCCATGATGTATCTGGCCCTGAGCTACGACCACCGCCTCGTCGATGGAAAGGAAGCGGTCACCTTCCTCGTGCGGGTGAAGGAGTGCATCGAGTCTCCCGAGCGCATTCTCCTCGGCGCCTGAGGCGCATCCTTCGCGAGACCCGCGACGGAGAGGCTCGCTTCCGCCGCTCGGCGGGGCAGGTATGGCATCGGCCCCGGCGGGCTTCCGCCGCGCCTTTCCGCATCCCCGCGACGTCCGCCCGCATCGCCCCGCCGCGCCTTTCTGCATCCCTGCGGCGTCCGACCCCATCGTCCCGGCGCGAAAACTCCTTGGCGCAGTCCGTTCTTCCGGCGAGTATCCTTTCCCCATGCGAACGCACGCCTTGCTCCTCGCCTTCCTCAGTTTCCTCGCGCCGGTCTCCGCCGAAGATCCTCCCGCCGTCGAACTCGGGCGAGGCCTGCCGAACTTTCTCGCCAAGATCGACCGGGGCGACGCGGTCCGGGTCGCCTTCCTCGGGGGATCCATCACCCAGAACGCGAAGGGCCACGCCACCCTGCTGCCCGAGTGGATGAGGGAACGCTGGCCCGGCGTCGAGATCGAGGCGGTCAACGCCGGGCTCAGCTCGACCTGCTCCCTTTCCGGCGTCTTCCGTCTCGGCGACGACGTTCTTTCCCACGGTCCCGTCGATCTTCTCGTCGTCGAGTTCGCCGTCAACGACGACCAGGACGCCGGCCACGACCCCGCCACCTCGGTTCGGGCGCTGGAGGGGATCCTGCGGCAGTTTTTCCAAGCCAACCCCGAGGGCGACGCCATCTCGGTCCAGTTCGTCAACCCCGAGATCCTCGCCGCCCACCTCGCCGGCGAGGAAAACGTCAGCGTTGCCGCGCACAAATCCGTGGCACGCCACTACGGCGTCCCCAGCGTTGATGTCGGGCTCGCCCTTGCCCGCGAGATCGCGGCGGGATCCATGACCTGGGAAGACGACTACAAGGACACCCATCCCAACGAGCGCGGCTACCGCTTCGCCACCGAGCTCGTCGCCGGGGCCTTCGCCTCCACCGGAACCCCGGCCGGCGCCCGCAGCCTGCCCGATCCGCTCGACCCGCTCTCCTACGAAAACGCCCGCAGCGTCGACCCACAGGAGCTCAGTTGGCTCGGCGGCTCGAGCCCCAGCGTGGCAAGCGCCCCGAGCAGGTGCTGCGCGCGC
>SLGN01000115.1 GCA_007123695.1 Verrucomicrobiales bacterium | reverse complement strand
TGCCCCGCGTCCGCCAGGCCGTCGTCGTCAAGCGCGACGACCTGCCCACCGGCGAGGGCCTCGTCGGCTACTACCTCTCCGACGGACCCGCCCTCGACCCCGGCGCGATCCGCCAGCAGCTCGCCGCCGACCTGCCGCAGAGCTACATTCCGGCCTACTTCCGCCAGCTCGACGAGTTCCCCCTCACCCCCAACCGCAAGATCGACCGCCGCCGCCTGCCCCTGCCCTCCTTCGGGACCGGGGCCGAGAGCGCCAAGGTCGCCGCCCGCAACGAGGTCGAGGCGCGCATCCTCGCCGTCTTCGCCAAGCATTTCGACTCCGTCGAGATCGGCGTCACCGACAACTTTTTCGAGATGGGCGGCGACTCCCTCCTCGCCCTGCGCATCGTCGTCGATCTCTCCGAGTCCTTCGGGCGGAACCTGCCCGTCGATGCCTTCCTCACCCATCCCAGCATCGAGCAGCTCGCCCGCTACCTCGGCAACCTCGGCAGCGAGCCCGCCGCCGACGGCGAAAAATCCGGCGGAGCTCCGATCCCCGCCGGAATCAGCGCCGAGGATCTCGACCACATCAGCATCGAGATGGCCAGCGAGGAAATGCCCGCGCTCGACGCCGTCGCCCTCACCTACATCCCCGAAGTCCTCGCCAACCTCTCCGGCTTCAGCCGCGACGAGATTTCCGAGCGCCTCTTCGTCGGCAAGCCGCGCCTCACCAACGTCTACGAGCTGGAGCAGGGCCGCATCGGCGTGCTCATGCTGCCCTGCTACGAGACCGATCTCTACCGCGATCCCTCCTCGGCCAAGGCCCCCGTGCTCGCCGCCCTCCGCCTCGCGGCCGAGGCCGGCGCCCGGACCGTCTCGCTGACCGGCGTGATCCCGTCCACCACCGACCACGGCCGCGACATCGCCTCGTGGATGGAGGGGCAAGGCGACCTGCCCGCCATCACCACCGGCGACGCGACCCGCTCCGCCACCATCGTCAAGTCCGTCGAGGGCGTCCTCGCCGCCGCCGGACGCCGTCTCGAGGACGAGACCGTCTCCGTCGTCGGCCTCGGGTCGATCGGCTTCGGCACCCTGCGGCTTATGCTCGACGTCCTCGAGCATCCCCGCCGCCTCATCCTCTCCGACCCCTACCAGACCGACGAGCAGATGAGCCGCGTCCGCGACCAGGTCCGCGACGCCGGCTACCTCGGACAGGTCGACATCGTCAAGAACGGCGGGGCCCTGCCGCCCGAGGTCTACGAGGCCACCCTCGTCGTCGCCTCCTCCAACCTGCCCGGCGTCCTCCGCATCCCCTCGCTGCGTCCCGGCGCCCTCGTCGTCGACTACAGCTTCCCGCCCGTCTTCAAGCTCGACGAGGCCATCCGCCGCTTCGCCGCCGAGCGCGACATCCTCTTCACCACCGGGGGCGAGCTCAGCCTGCCCGGCGTCGTCGGCGAGACCATCTACCTCCCCGAGGACCTCGAGGGCCTCGACGAGGGCGTGCAGACCGCCTTCCTCAACTTCCTCGGCTCGCGAGACCGCCACGAGATCACCGGCTGCGTCCTCGCCAGTCTCGTAACCGGAGCCAAGGAGGGCGTCCGCCCGACCCTCGGCCCCCTCGGCAACGGCGATGCGAGGGCCCACTACGACTACCTCGGCGAACTCGGCGCCGTTCCCGCCAAGCTCCAGATGGCCGGCTACTTCCTCCCGGATGAAGGCATCGCCGCCTTCCGCGACGGCAAGACGAATCCGAAGGCGGGGTAGGGGAGACGGAGAAGGAGTATCCCCTTACGGCTGAATCGACTGCCAGTATGCTGATTCCAGCTGGGCCTGAAAAGTCGCTTTCTGATCCTCCGCAGAACGCTCTAAAAACCCTTATTCGCGTCGCAGCGCCCTCTCCCTCCGCCACCGCTTGCCGGGAAGGCTTGGACTGGCCCATGTGCGAGGCACTCGTCCGTTATCGTGGCGAAGGGTTGACTTGAAAGAGCGGCGATCTTCCGGCAGGGTTGCGGGAGAACGTGAATTTCTTCCCCAGCATGAGCCAACTCCGCCCCCAGTTCCCGGTCCTGCGCCGCGCCGCCGCCCTTGGTGCGGCCTTCGCCCTTTGCGCCGTCCTCCCCGGGCTCCGCGCCTGCCCGGTCCCGGTCTACCAGTATTCCCTGGAGCATTGGGAGACCGATCCCTACGTCGTGGTGGTGAGGGGCGGGGCGGATCTTTCCGAGGCGCAGCTCGCCGCCGTCGCCTTGCTGGAGTCCGCCGCAGCCGGCAGCGAGGGGCGCGCCCCCGCCAATGTGGAACTGCGGCGCGAGGATGCGCCCGAGGGCGGGGCCACGGCGAGCCTGGAGCTTTTCTACCCCAAGTCCACCGGCATCCGCGCCATGGTCTGGTCGGGGGACCTCACTCCGGAAAACGCCGCCGCCATCGTCGATTCGCCCCTGCGGTCCGAACTGGCGAACCTGCTCGCGGCGCGCACTTCCGCCGTCTGGGTGCTGCTCGAGAGCGGCGACCGGGCGGCCGACCGCGAGGCGGAGAACACCCTGCGGCGCGAACTCGACCTCGCGGCGAAGAGCATCGTCGTTCCCGAGTCGGCCGACTGGGGGGGCGAGAAAGTGGACATCGACCACAAGGTCCGCTTCAAGATCCTGAAGCTGGGCCGCGAGAGCGCCGAGGAGAAGATCTTGGCCGAGATGCTGATGGCCTCGGAGCCGGACCTCAAGACCGACTTCGCCGACCACCCCATGGCCTTCCCCGTCTACGGGCGCGGCCTCGTTCTCTACGCCCTGGTGGGCAAGGGGATCAACGCCACGACGATCCGCAGCGCGACCGAGTTCCTCACCGGCCCCTGCTCCTGCCAGATCAAGTCGGGCAATCCCGGCACCGATCTGCTCCTCTCGATGGATTGGGCCACGGAAGTCGAGGCGAAGACGCCCGCGACGGTCGGCGGCACCACCGGCACGGGGGGCTTTCTCCAGAAGCTTGACGAAGCGGGCGGCGACAAGGACTGAGTCGAAATGAGCGTCTGGCGTCTTTTTCTCAAGGAGCTGCGGCACCGCAAGACCGGGCTCGCGCTGGGGCTGCTCTCGGTGGCCGTGGCC
>SLGN01000263.1 GCA_007123695.1 Verrucomicrobiales bacterium | reverse complement strand
GGCGCCGGCGGCGGACGGCGGTTCGACGACCTACCGGTTCGATCCCGCCGATCCGGTTCCGACGATCGGGGGCCACATCTCCAGCGGCAACGACATTTTGCTGCAGGGCGCTTGGGACCAGCGCGGCGGCGAGCATGTGTGGAACTGGCAGGCGTCCATCCCGCTGACGGCGCGCAACGACATCGTCGTCTTCGAAACCTCGCCGCTGGAGGAGGATCTCGAGGTCACCGGCGAGGTCGAAGTAAAACTGTGGGCATCGTCCAGCGCGGTGGACACCGACTTCACCGCGAAGCTGGTGGATGTCTATCCCGCCTCGGAGGACTGGCCCGGGGGCTTCGATCTCAAGATCACCGAGGGCATCCTGCGGGCCCGCTTCCGCGACAGCCTGACCGAAGAGACGCCGATGGTGCCGGGCGAGATCTATCCGATGACGATTCGGCTCTATCCGACGAGCAACGTCTTCAAAAAGGGCCACCGTCTCCGGGTCGAGGTCAGCAGCAGCAACTTCCCCCGTTTCGACGTGAATCCCAATACGGGCGAGCCTCTCAACGAACACCGCCGCCGCGTCGTCGCCGACAACACGATCCATCACGACGCGGCCCATCCTTCCGCCATCGTCCTGCCCGTGGCGGAGCGTTGAGCGAATGCGGCCCGGCATGTGACGGAATGAGCCCCGCGTGTTCCGCGAGCCCGGAAAAACGCCGCCACTCCCCTCGCCGTCGGCGTGCTGCGGCGGCCCTTTGCGCCGTCGTCGTCCTGCTCTCCGGTTCCGGACTCCGCAGCGAGGAGGATCCGCCGAAAAAGAGCGGCCAGGGGCTTTTCTCCCGGTTCAAGGGCGGCGGTCTCTTCAAGCCGGGAAAGAAGGGCAAGGCCCGTGCCGGGGCGCCGCTGCCGACCGGATCGGCCTGCACCGCCGACGAGGCGCGCGTCTTGGTCGAATTCCACGACCAAGTCCGGGCCGAAGCCGGAACGGGTCCGCTTTCGTGGTCGCCCGAAATCGCCGCCTTCGCCCAGTCGCGCGCGGACGAGATCGCAAAGTCGAGGCGGCTCGCCCATCTTCCGCCGGGGCGGAACCCCTACGGCGAGAACCTCGCCCTCGGCAGCGGAGGAGCCGGTTTCGGCGTGCTCGACGCCTGCAGGGGCTGGCACGCCGAGAAGGCGAAAATGCCCGCCGGAGCGAAAGTCCTCACGTCCGCGCTCTTCCGCGGCGGGGTGGGGCACTACACCCAGATGGTGTGGGGCGAAACCACCCGGATCGGCTGCGGCGTGGCCCGCTACGGAGAAGACGGACAGACCATGGTGGTGGTGGTCTGCTGCTACGACCCGCCGGGGAACCGGATCGGCGGACAAATCTACGAAGCGCCGCGCTAGCCCGCATTTCTCCTACCCCTTCTGCTGCGACTTGCTGCGGCCCGCCCCCGCTTTGTTCCGCCCCGGATTTCCCTTGGACAGTATGTACTCACACAGCCCGGCGGGAAATCCGGGCCGCGCCTCGCGGGGACGCGTCCTCGCGGCGTCTCGCGACGAAAGGGTAGGAGAAACGCGCGCTAGCCCTGCTCGGTCCAGACGTAGCAACTGCCGTCGGAGTAGATCTGCTTGTAGGTGGTCGTGAGGATGCGGCGGCAGAACTGGCGGCCGTTGGCATCGGTGAAATGGTGCGGAATCCGCTTCTTGTTCACCACCACGGTCTTGACGAGATAGGGCTGCGGACGAAGGGGCTCGCCGCAGCAGGGCGCCGCGTTGTAGCGGCGGCGGTCCTCGTATTGCCTCGGGAGGAGCTGGTTCAGCCTGGGAGTCTGGAACTTGCTCTCGGCGCAACTGGACGATCCCCGGTGCGAGGAATGGCCGGGATAGCCCATGGGACCTGCGGTCGCGGCAGGCGCCAGCAGGGAACCGGAAAGAGCGAGAGCGGAGGCGGCGCAGAGAAGGGCGGAACGTTTCATGGGCGATGCAGGAATATATACAAATTATAAAACATTTTAAAATTCTGTCGAGTTCCGAATTTCCCCAAAATTCGTTGCGGGGCCCCTCGTTGGGAGGTAAACACTGAACTTTTGCCACCGTTTCGTCAAGATTTCTCCATGGACCGCCGAAGCGAAGAACTTCCCCATCTGTATTTTCTCGGCATCTGCGGCACCGCGATGGGCTCTGTGGCCGCCGCCTTCCGCGATGCCGGCTACCGCGTGACGGGGTCCGACAGCCAGGTCTACGATCCGATGAAGTCCTTTCTGGAGGACCGGGGCATCTCCATTCTCGACGGCTACCACGCCGAGAACCTGCCCGCCGACGCCGACCTCTTCGTCGTCGGAAACGCCCAGAGCCGGGGAAATCCGGAGGTCGAGGCCCTGCTACGGGAAAAGCGGCGCTACGTCTCCCTGCCCGAGCTGTTGCGCGAGGAGATGCTAAGAGGGCGGCGCAACTTCGTCGTCTCCGGCACGCACGGCAAGACGACCACTTCCTCCCTGCTGGCGTGGATTCTGGACTCGGCCGGGCTTCGGCCCGATTTCGTCATCGGGGGCATTCCGGAGAATCTCGGGCAGGGAGCGCGCATCGACGGCTCCGACATCTGCGTGGTCGAGGGCGACGAGTACGATTCCGCCTTTTTCGACAAGCGCTCCAAGTTCGTCCACTACCTGCCGGAGCTGCTCGTGGTGAACAACATCGAGTTCGACCATGCCGACATCTTCGACGATCTCGAGGCGGTCAAGCGCAGTTTCGGGCACGTCGTGCGGCTCGTGCCCGACAACGGGCTCGTCCTCGTCAACGGTGACGACGCCAACGCCCTCGAGGTGCTCGCGCGGGAAGGGCGCTCGCCGGCCAAGCGCGTCGGTCTCGGCGCGGAATGCGAGGCCCGCGCCACCGACATCGACTACCGGCCCGAAGGCACCGCCTTCACCCTGGAGGGCGAGCGCTACGAGACGCCGCTGAACGGCGAATACAATCTGCGCAACGCGGCCATGGCCATCACGGCGGCCCGCTTCGCCGGCGTCGCGCCCGAACGCATCCGCGAGGCGCTGCGGGCCTTCCGCAGCGTGAGGCGTCGACAGGAGGTCAAGGGCACCACCGCCCGGGGCG
>SLGN01000400.1 GCA_007123695.1 Verrucomicrobiales bacterium | reverse complement strand
CACTCCCCACTCCCCACTCCCCGCATGTTCAGCCACTTCTTCATCCGACGCCCTGTCTTCGCCGCGGTCATCTCCATCGTGATCGTGATCGTCGGGCTCGTCGCGATGCTCGCCCTGCCGATCGCACGCTACCCCGAGATCGCGCCGCCCACCGTGAAGATCTCGGCGGTCTACCCCGGGGCCGACGCCCGCACCATTTCCGAGACCGTCGCCGCCCCCATCGAGCAGGAGGTCAACGGAGTCGAGGGCATGGTCTACCTCTCCAGCGTCAGCGCCAACGACGGGTCGATGAACCTCACCGTCACCTTCGCCCCCGGCACCGACCTCGACACCGCCAACGTCCTCACCCAGAACCGCGTCGCCGTGGCCGAGGCCCGCCTGCCCGAGGAGGTCAAGCGCCAGGGCGTGACGGTGAAGAAGCAGAGCACCGACGTCGTCATGTATCTGGGCTTCTCCTCGCCCGGCGGCACCTGGGACGACAACTTCCTCAGCAACTTCGTCAACCAGCGGGTCAAGGACGAGCTCGCCCGCGTCCCCGGCGTCGGCAACGTGCAGGTCTTCGGGGCGGGGCAGTTCTCCATGCGGATCTGGCTCGACCCGGCGCGGATGCGCAGCTACGGCCTGACCTCGGGCGACGTCGTCGATGCAGTGCGGCAGCAGAACGTCCAGGTCGCCGGCGGGCGCGTCGGCGGAGCCCCCGCCGAAGACGGCGTCGCCTTCGAATACACCGTGAACGTGCCCGGCCGCCTCGCCGAGGTGGGCGAGTTCGAGCGCATCGTGGTGCGGGCCTCCGACGACGGCCGCCTCGTCCGCCTGCGCGACGTCGCCCGCGTCGAGCTCGGAGCCGACAGCTACAGCCTCGCCTCGCAACTGAACGGCAAGCCCTCGGCCTCCATCGCCGTCTACCAGATCCCCGGCTCGAACCTCATCGCCGTGGCCGACGGGGTGCGCGCCAAGCTCGAGGAGCTGAAGCCCGCCTTCCCCGACGACCTCGCCCTGACCGTGATCTACGACAACACCGACATCATCCGTGCCTCCATCGCCGGCGTCGTCCAGACCCTCATCGCCGCCCTCGTCCTCGTCATCCTCACCGTCTTCCTCTTCCTCCAGAACTTCCGCGCCACCCTCGTGCCCATGGCGACGATCCCCGTCGCCCTCATCGGCACCTTCGCGGTGATGCTGCTGCTGGGCTATTCGCTCAACCAACTGACCCTCTTCGGCCTCGTCCTCGTCATCGGCATCGTCGTCGACGACGCCATCGTCGTGGTCGAAAACACGACCCGCTGGATCGAGGAGGGCCTCTCCCCGCGCGAGGCCACCGAAAAGGCCATGCTCGAGGTCAGCGGCCCCATCGTCGCGACGACCCTCGTGCTGCTCGCCGTCTTCGTCCCGACGATGGCCATGGGCGGCATCACCGGGGCCCTCTTCAAGCAGTTCGCCGCGACCATCTCCATCGCCACGGTCTTCAGCTCGATCAACGCCCTCACCCTCAGCCCGGCCCTCTGCGCCCTCCTCCTGCGCAAGCAGCAGGGCGAGCCGCGCGGGGTCTTCCGCCTCTTCAACCTCGGGCTCGAGCGCCTCACCGGCGGCTACCTCGGCGTCACCCGCCTCGCCATCCGCCGCGCCGCCGTCGCCCTCCTCCTCTTCCTCGGCATCTCGACCGCCTCGGTCCTCGGCCTCGGCAGCCTGCCGACCGGCTTTGTCCCGCAGGAGGACGAGGGCTACTGCATCGTCGCGGTGCACTTGCCCGACGCCACCTCCCTCGGGCGCACCCGGGCCGCCCTCGACGAGATCAACGCCATCGTCGGCGCGATCCCCGGCGTCGACGACTACCTCACCATCGCCGGCTACAGCCTCATCGACGGGGCCGCCAGCGCCAACACCGGCTTCCTCGTCGTCACCTTCCAACCCTGGGACGAGCGCCGCGAGGCCTCGCTGCACCAGACCGCCCTCGTCCGCCGGATCAACGGGGCCCTCGCCCGCTACGACAAGGCCCTCGCCTTCGCCTTCCCCATGCCCTCGCTGCCGGGGGTGGGCACCTCGGGCGGCTTCACCTTCATGCTGGAGGACCGCGGCGGAGTCGGCTTCGAGACCCTGCAGAACGTGGCCTCCGAGATCATCGACGACGGCAACGCCCAGAGCGGCCTCGCCGGGCTCAACACCACCTTCCGCGCCGGAGTGCCGCAACTGCTCGTCGAGATCGACCGCGACCAGGCCCTGCGCACCGGCACGCCCCTGCCTGCCGTCTTCGAGACCCTCCAGGTCAACCTCGGCTCGGCCTACGTCAACGACTTCACCCTCTTCGGACGCATCTTCAAGGTCTACGCCCAGGCCGACGCGCCCTACCGCGCCGACCCCGCCGACATTCGCCGCCTCGAGCTGCGCGGGGCCTCGGGCCGCATGATCCCGCTCGGCGCCCTCGCCGAGGTCGAGGAAAGCTTCGGCCCCCAGTCGGTGACCCGCTTCAACCTCTACCCCGCCGTCAAGATCCTCGGCCAGGCCGCCCCGGGCTTCAGCTCGGGCTCGGCCCTCGACATCATGGAGGACATGGCCGGGCGCAAGCTGCCCGACAGCCTCGGCTACAGTTGGTCCGAGCTCTCCTACCAGGAAAAGGTCGCCGCCGGCGGCAGCGGGGCGATCTTCCTCTTCGCCATCCTCCTCGTCTACCTCGTCCTCGCCGCGCAATACGAGAGCTGGACGATCCCCATCTCCGTCGTCCTCTCCGTGCCCACCGCCCTGCTCGGGGCCTGGCTCGCGATCCAATGGCGCGGCATGGAGTTCAACGTCTACACCCAGATCGGCGTCGTCCTCCTCATCGGACTCTCGACGAAGAGCGCGATCCTCGTGGTCGAGTTCGCCAAGGTCCTGCGCGAGGAGGGCAAAAGCGTGCTCGAGGCCGCGCTCGAGGCGACCCGGCTGAGGTTCCGCGCGGTGATGATGACGGCGCTGTCGTTCATTCTCGGGGTGATTCCGCTGCTCGTCGCGAGCGGGGCGGGCTCGGAGAGCCAGAAAGTGATCGGGACGGCGGTGTTCGGGGGGATGGTGGCGGCGACGTTTTTGAGTCTGGCGATTGTGCCGATGTTGTACTATGTGGTG
>SLGN01000025.1 GCA_007123695.1 Verrucomicrobiales bacterium | reverse complement strand
TGCTGGAGGCACCGGGGAGCGCCGCCGCCGAGGGCGATCCGATCCGGGAAGCCCTCGGGCTGGTGCCCTACCGGCGCTACGCCGAGGCGAGGGAACGGGTGGCGGAGCTGTGGCGGGAGCTCGACCGTCCGGGGCGGATCGCGACCCGTGACGATCTCGACCAAGAGCGCTTGCTCGACGAGCTGGATCAGATCCTCGCCCTCGCAGGAGAGGAGGAGCTGGTCGAGTTCATTGCGGAAAGGCGTTTCTCCTCGGAAACTGTGGCCGTCGCGGAGATCGCCTACGCGGCGCTCGCGACGCTCTCGCCGGAGCGGGCGGCAGCGATCTGGCTGGCGGAAAGCGACGAGACCACCGCCTACCCCGCCCTGAGCGTCGTGCTGGAGGAGTGGCTGCCGCGCGACCGCGCCGCCGCGAAGCGATGGGTCGATCACCTGCCGCCGGGCGACCAAGCGGAAACGGCGCAGGAGCTTTTCCTGATCCTCAGCGCGAAATTCTATCCGGGCGAGGTCGTCTCTAAGCTAGACGGGATCGCTGCCCTCCCGCCCGGCGCCGCCCTCTACCTGGGCGAAACCCTGCCTCTCGAAGAGTTGGCCGCAGTGGCGGAGCTGCTCCTTGCGTCCCAAGGCGAGGCGGGGCGCTCTGTGGAAGCTTTGTCCCGGCTGCTATTGTCTTGGGGCGAAAGGGATCCGCTCCTGGCGACGACTTGGTTTCTCGGAAGTGATGCACGAGGGTTCTCGGACGGGCAGGTGGTCGAAGCGCTGGGTCGAGCCGCCTTGCGGGAGCCGTCCGAAGTTCTCGGATTGCTCGGCCCCCATCTGCCGGATCGTTCCGAGCTTGGCCCGCTCGCCGGGATCGCCTGGTGGGCTTGGGCGGCGCAGGAGGGAAACGAGGGCGCTAGCGTCGAATGGATGGTGCGTCATGGGGACGAGGTCTCGCGTTTTTTGGATTCGCCGATTTCCGGCCTTTACAGGAGGCACGGGGACTGGTCGCCGGAGCGGGTCGAGGGGATCCTCGCCGCCCTTGGAAACCAGGAGCCTTCGCCCGGCTTGGACCTCGTCGCGCAGTCGTTGATCGGGCAACTGTCGGGCTATCAGCCGGAGGTCGTGCTGCGCCACGCGATTGAACTCCTGCCTCCCGGGCGCGAAACAAACGAGATCATGGGGCGTGCGGTCGTGAACTGGTCCACCAAGGAGCCGGAGGCGGCTTTGCGATGGGGCCTCGAGCACATCGAGGGGCAAACCGGTCGGTATTCGGCCGTTAAGTTCTCCGTTTCCCACTGGGCAAGACGGGATGCGAGCGGAGCCGCCGCCTTCGCCATGGGACTCGAGGAGGACGACCGGCGGGCCGCCCTTTCAGGTCTCGGCGAAACTTTGGCGCGGAACGACGCCAATGCGGCGCTCGGCTTTCTCGCCGAGGCCGCTGAGCCTGACGCCATGGTGCCCTTTGCGCGAAGCGCTTTCTGGCAGTTTGGGATAGGCCGGAACAGCGACCCCTTTCTTGATCGAGCCTTGGAGTTGCCCGAGGGCAGGCTCCGCAACGCTGCGTTGGGTAGCCTGTTCGATGGTTGGGCAAATCGGGATCCTGCGGCAGCGACTTCTGCTGTTTTAGGGATGCCCGCAGGAGTGCAGCGGGACTTCGCGATCTTCGGAGCGATCAAATCCCTTGCCTATCGTGATCCCAAGAAGGCGATGGATCTCGTCATTCGAATCTCCGAGCCCGAGCGGCGGGAAAAAGAGGTAATCAGTCACGGTCGGGATTGGATGATGACCAAACCCGAAGCAGCTGAGACCGCGATTCGCGCGAATCCCTCGATCTCCGAGGTGGCGAAAACCGAAATCTTCAAGGAAAGCGCTCCATGAGACCGTCCCTCGTCCTCCTCTTCACTATGGTCCTCGCCCTCGCTGGTTTTCTTGCGGGCCGGGGATTCTCTGCGTCTCTTCAAAGCAGCGAAACGCCTGTGTCGATTTCGAGTCGTGCCGATGGCGCCTCGGAATCGCCGAAATCGGAAGACCTTCCGCGCCGCGATCCGCGCAGCGGCCTCGATTTCGCGCAGGCCTTCGAAGCCGCTCGGCAGCCAGAGGCATTCGTCGATAGAAAGGTCTCCGTTCGGGGATTCTATGAGACCGAGCGTCGAGGAAGGCACCTACTCGAACTGGAGCGAGCCTTTGCCCTGGCCTCTGAGGAGGACATGATCGCCTTCTTCGGCCGGGAGGACATCGCGGAGCTGGAGGCGGAGCTGCTCTCGCTCGCCTACGCCCGGCTTGCGGCGCTTTCACCCGAGGCAGCGACGGCGATTTGGTCCGACGAGTTTCGGCGGGGCGGGAACGGCGCGGGAATCGACGGTCTCGCGCGTGCGTGGGCGGAGCGCGACGCGCTCGCCGCAGAGCGATGGGTCGATGGACTCCCCGAAGGACCGCTCCGAGCCGAGGCGCTCGCTGCCCTGCTGCTCGGCGCTCTCGACGCCTCGCTCGAACTCGTGGCGCGGCGCATTTTGGACATCGAAGCAGGCAACCCAGCGAGCCATCTCGCCGCCGAGCTGGGACGGCGCCTCGAACTCTCCCGGCTGCCGGGACTCGCGGACCGCTTTCTGGAGGCGAGGCGCGGAGAATGGTCGAGACAAGGCCCGCTCAGCGACTTTCTCGTCGAGTGGGGCGAACGCGACGCGGCGGGAATGCTGTCATGGCTCGCGGGCCAGCCGAAGGGGGAAGTTTCCGAACGGGTGGTCTACCGCGTCGTCGGATCGCGGGTCGCGGCGGATCCCGCCGCCTTCGCGAGGGAGATCGGCCCGTCCCTCGCATCCGACCCGGCTCTCGGTGAAATGGCCGGGATCGCTGTGCTGGCCTGGCTTGACCAAGGCGGGGACGACGAGGCCGCGCTGGCGTGGCTGGCCGAGCATGGGGCGAATCTCGATTTCGCTGGGGCTTTGCGCAACCTTTCGGGATTGAGGCGTCGCTGGAGCGAGGACGAGGCTGCGCGAGTGTTGGGGGGATTGTCGGAACTCCCGGAATCGCGGGAGCGCCATCAACTTGCGATGGAGCTATTGGACCGGCTCGCGGGTGCGGCACCGGATGCCGCTCTTTCGTTGTCGATCGAGTAT
>SLGN01000197.1 GCA_007123695.1 Verrucomicrobiales bacterium | reverse complement strand
ATTGCTAGGAAATTCCTTTCTCATCCCCTCGGCTCCCTTCCCGCCGAAGGCCCGGGGTCGGAGGGGGTCCGGAGCGCTGCCCAGAAAGGTCAACAGCAACAGTTTAAAGTTCGCTTTGCTCGCAATTAAGTCGAGGAACCGGAGGGCTCAAACAACGAATCCGCACGCATCTGAGAAATCTTTCTTCAGGCCGCGACCAGCTTCGGGTTAAGTTGCTCCACCAGTTGGTCCACTTCCTGTTCGGCTTTGGCCAGAGACCGCTTGGTCCGGTCGTCCTGGTATTCGCCGTAGCCGGCGCGGATGAAACGCAGGTCCGTCAAACCGATGAATCCCAAGGTGGTGGTCAAGTGGGGTTCAAGGTGGTTCATATGCCCAAGCGGTCCGCCTGGAAAAATGTCGCCATCACCCGCTGCCGTGATGACAACGACCGGCTTGCTGTTCACGAGAGGTTGGTACGGCGTGGCGGAAGTGGCCTCGAAGGCAAAGGTCCGGCCAAGCCGCACGACTTGGTCGTTCCAGGCCTTGAGCTGGGCCGGGACGCCGAAGTTGTAAATCGGTGCGCCGGGTGCGATATGATGATTCCAAAGCCACTCGTAAGTCGAAGCCCCCACTCCTGATGCCTCGATTCCGAGCTTGATCGTGGCGCAGACTTTGGTAGGGTCGGATGGTTGTCTTCATTGGCTTTCAGGACCGGGGTTCCACCTCCGCCTGGCAACCCTATGCCAGCTAACCATTGATCTCCGTACCAGCCAGCTTTAGCCCCTTTGGAGTCAAGATCATGCAGTCCGGCCTGCGCACCCTGATGGCCCCCGCTGCGGCGCTGACGCTAACGATACAGCCCCTTCCGGCTCTCGCGGGCCCGGTGACACCAGAGGTGATCGCGGCCGCCGACGATCACATCGGCAGGGGGATCGGACGGTTAGTCGATGATCTCGATGCCGAGGCGATCTTCGTGCAGGGCGGGCAGTCGGTACTTTATCGAAAGGGACCGGTCGGACGGCGAAGCATCTATCTCGCCGATCCGCAGACGGGCACGACCCGCTTGCTGATTGACGATGCGACTCTTGTCGCGAAACTCCGAGCAGCGGGCGCGGCTCGCGCGACCGGTTCGCCAAGACTAGTCAACTTCGCGCCCGCAACGGGCATGCTGACCATCGCCGTCGGACCGCGGCAATGGCTGGCCGATCTCGAAGGCAACGAGGTCCGGCAGAAGCAGGCCGCCCCCGCCCCGATTGGGCGAGTATCGCCGGATGGACGATGGGAAGCCCAGGTCGAGGATTACAATCTCGTCGTCATCGAACGGACGACGGGCCGCCGCGTCGCGCTGACCAGCGACGGAAGCTTTGACCGCCGCTATGGCATCAACTACCCACGCTTCGGGAGAATGGTCGAAGCCAATAGCGAAACCCCGGCTATCCCCATATTCGCGCGCTGGTCGCCGGATTCGAAGCAGATCCTGACCTATCGCCTCGACCGCAACGGCAGTCCGATTCACACGGGCGTCCAGATGAAGCCTCCTGGCGGCGGTCCGGCCCGCACTTTCCGCTATGTCTATCCCAACGCGGGCTCGCCCAATGTGCCCGACCTGCGACCGAAAGTGATCGATGTGGAAAGCGGCCGCGCGACGATGCTGGACGTTCCCGCTTCGCCGCTGATGTCTCCCAACACCCCCCTTTTGCAATGGCAGGGTGAACGCATCCACTATCTCTGGAAGAAACGCGGTTTCGGAGAAATCGTGCTCTTCGAGATCGATCCGCTCGAGAACCGGGCCCGACCGCTGGCGAGAGAAGCGCTGGAACCCGGCGTTTACGACGCTGCGACGATCCTCCAGCATGCGCCCAGGCTGGACGGCACGCTGGTCGTTTCCGAACGCAGCGGGTGGGCGCAGCTCTATCTCGTCCGCAATGGCGAGAGCGCCGATGGCGGGCAGCGCCTGACCGACGGCGCGTGGGAAGTCGCCCGCATCGAGCATGTCGCGCCAGGCGGTCCGGTCCTCGTGACCGGCAGTGGCAGGGAAGAGGGGGTGAATCCCTATTTCATGATGCTCTACCGCGTCGGCCTGGACGGCAAGACGGTCAACCTGACCCCCGAACCGAGGCACCATGACGTGACCGTGTCGCCGGACGGCGCCTATTTCATCGACCGGATGTCCACGCCGAAGACGCCGACCCGCACGGTGCTGCGCAGCGCGAACGATGGCGCCATCCTGCTCGAACTGTCGCAGGCCGATCCGGCGAAACTGGCCTCGACCGGTTACGTCGAGGCGGAGGTCTTCGAGGCCACGGCGCAGGACGGGCGGACGCCGCTCTATGCGACCATCTTTCGCCCGCGCAACTTCGATCCGGCGAAATCCTACCCTGTCATCGAGCACGTCTATGCCGCCCCCAGCCAGCACCGTTTCCGGCAGGATTACCGCAACAACATTTCCGGCATCCCTGCGTCGCTCGCGCAGCTCGGTTTCATCGTCGTGACGATCGACGCGCCAGGAACGTCGCGGCGCGGCCGCGCCTTCCGCATGCCCGCTTATGGACAGCTCTGGACGGTGGGCGTCGACGAGCACGTCCATGTCCTGAAGCAGATCAAGGCGGAATACGACTATCTCGACCTTGAGCGCGTCGGCGTTGCCGGTCATTCCTCCGGCGGTTTCGACGCCTTCCGTTTCCTGGTGCAGCGCCCCGACATCTACAAGGCCGGAGTTTCGTCCGCAGGCAACCACGACATGCGCCTGTGCAAAGTCTCGTGGCCGGAGATGAACATGGGTCTCGCGGACGATGCGACCTGGGCTCGCAACGCCAGCAAGACCTATGCCGACCGGCTGCAAGGCGAGCTGCTTCTCGTGCACGGCGACATCGACGACAATGTGCCGATCGCCACGACGCAGCAGCTTTCCGAGGCGCTGACCGAGACCGGGAAATCCCATGAATTTCGCATCATCCACAATCGCGGGCACGGCCTTGCGGGCAACGAATTCAATAAGATGATGCGCGGCTTCTTCGTGCGGGAACTCCGTCCTTGAATTGCTAGGAAATCGCGCTTGGCTCGTCAACCGGTCGGAAAGTCGCGCCCGCCGGGCACGCTTCTCCGTTCCTGCTCGGTTT
>SLGN01000314.1 GCA_007123695.1 Verrucomicrobiales bacterium | reverse complement strand
CGGTGTCGCCCGGCGGGGCCGAGCCGTTGGGATCGGGGTATCTGACCTCCACGAGGAGAAGTCCGGCGGCGGGAGCGCAGTAGGGAGCGGCACCCGCCGGGGCGGTTCCATCGAGCAGGGCCCGCAGATCCCCGATTCCGATGCGGCCCCGCACCACGTATACCGCCGATCCGACGAGGAAACGAACCATTTTGTAGAGAAAACCGGTCCCGCGAAAGCGCAGGACGAGTTCTCCAGGCTCGGATCCCGCCCGCACCGAGGCTTCGTGGAGGACGCGGCGGGTGTCGCGGTCGTCGTCGCGGCCATCGTGTCTTTTCGCGGAGAAAGCGCGGAAGTCGTGGGCGCCCTCGTAGACGGCGAGAACGCGGGCGAGCTCCGGAACCGGACCCAGTCCCCGCTGGTGCCAGGCGAGTCCGTGCCGCAGGGGAGACAGGACCTCGCCGGTGGCGATGCTGTATTCGTAGATTTTTTCGCAGGCGGAGAAGCGGGCGTGAAAGGAGCGACCGACCTCGCGGCAGCCGAGGACGCGGATGGTCGGCGGCAGCTTCGCGTTGAGGGCGCGGGACCATTGGCCGCCGTCCATGCGCCACGGGGCGGGCGCGTCGAAATGGGCCACCTGCCCGGTCGCGGAGACGCCGGCATCGGTGCGGCCCGATCCATGGACCCGCCCGACGCCGGGGCAGACGGCGGCGAGGGCGCGCTCGAGGGCGTCCTGCACGGCGCCGCCATCGGGCTGGCTCTGCCAACCGGCGAAGGGGCGTCCGTCGTAGGCGAGATCGAGCCGGAAGCGGCGCGTCTCCGGGCTGGGGGAGCGGGTCTCCATGGCGGTCCGGGGCACATCCTACGCGAAGTCGCCGAGACGGGGAACGGAAAACCTGCACACTCTCCCGCGACGAACGAGGGAGGCACGACCAAATTTCGGAAACTTGTCCGAAAATGCCGGCGCCTGGGCTATACTGGTCCGGTGAAGACTCCCCCGCACTTCGACATCGCCGAGCACCTCCGCATTTGGCGGCGGCACGTTCTTCCAATCTTCACTGCGGTGGGCGCGCTGATGATGATCGCTTTCGTCGCGCTGCGTGCGGGCAGCAGCGGCGCGCCCCTACCCGAAGAGGGCTACGTCGCGGCGCCGGTCGGCCTGCTTCCTGCCGGAGCGGGCGCCCGGTTCGACCCCGCCTTCGCGGTGCTTTCCCCCGTGGAAATGGCACTTTCTCCGCGCGCCGTTGTCTTCGATTGTCCGCTGCCGCAAGGCTCCGCCAAGGGCGAGAGCGCCAGCCCCGTGGCAGCGGTGGCCGACGGTCTGGTGCTGTTCGCCGGCCCCTTCGAGGGCACGCACGCAGTGCTCCTCTCCCACGAAACCGACGCGGGCATCGTCGGCAGCTTCTACGCCGGCCTGGGACCTCCCCGCGTCGCGCCGGGCACGCGGGTGCGCCGCAGACAGGTGCTGGGGACGATCCCGGACGAAAGCGGCGGCGACGGCGGTGCGGGAGGCTTCCGCTTCGGGTGGCGCAGCGTGCCCGACCTCGCCGGAGCAGCGGAGCCGGGAGGCACGGCGCCCCCATTGCTGGGAGACACGGACGTGGAGCGCCTATCGCCTCCGCCGGAGGAAATCCCCGCAGAGCCCGGATCCTTTCTGCTCGACTCGGAACCGGCCGACGGCAGGCAGGTCCGGGAGTAGGAAGGGAGTGAATCGAAGCGGGGAGCTGATTTTCTCGGGGTCTCGGGCGGCGATTTCGATGGGATGTCGATGGGGGATTGGGGGGATTCACAGGTCGATCGATTCGCCCGGTTTCGGCACGATGATCCTTGCATCGGGGAGCAGGCGACCCAGCTCGGCGGCGAACCAGGCCCTCGCCGGGGCGTCGCCATGGACGAGGATCACGTTGCGCGGAGCGCGGGCCACGGCGTAGTCGCGGAGCTGCTCACGCGGGGCGTGGCCGCTGAAGTCGAAGCGGCGCACTTCGCAGCGGATCTCGGTCTCGTGGTCCGAGGTCGAGGAAAGGGCGACCCGTCCTCCGGTCCCGGCCGCGAGGATGCGTCCGCCGGCGGTTTCCTCGTCGGCGTATCCGACGAAGAACAGGGCGTGCTGGGGCGAGGAGAGGACGCGGCGGGCGAGGCGGTGCGAAGCGGTGTGCTCGGACATCATGCCGCTGGAAAGGGCGTAGATCCGGCCCGGTTCGAATTCGGGCTCCCGCCGCCCCCTCGGCAGCTGGTGGAGGCCCGGAAAATCCTCGAGAATCTTGAAGCCCCGGTGGAGCCGCCCGGGGACGCCGCTGTGCCGGTCGGTGATCTGCGTCATCTTCGTGCTGAGGCCGCCGATGTGGACCGGCACGGGCGGCACGACCCCCTCGAGGATCAGCTCGTTCAGCATCAGCAGCAGCTCCTGCGTCTTGCCGAAGGCGAAGACCGGGAGCAGGACCGCCCCCCCGCGGGCGAGGGCGTCGGCGATCGCCTCGCCGAGGCGGCGTTTCTCCGCTTCGCGCGTGTAGCCGGGATCGCGGGCATGGTCGCCGCGCGTGGTCTCCATCACCAGCGTATCCACCTTCTCCTCGGGGAAGCGGGCCGCCGGGGCGAGCGTCTGCGTTTCGAAGTGGACGTCGCCGGTGTAGAAGAAGACATGCCCGTCGGACTCGATGCGGATGCCGGCGGCCCCGAGCACGTGGCCTGCGGGGAACAGCTCGCAGCGCAGCCTGCCCCGCCCCCCGATCCCGAAGGGCTCTCCGGTTTCCCGCACGAGCCAGCGCCGCTCCAGCTCGTCGATCTCGCGGTGGCCGTAGAGCGGGTAGGAGGGCTCGTCGAGCTCCTCCCGCTGGGCTTTCATCACGTTGACCGAATTGTGGAGCAGGGCCGAGCCGTACTCGCGGGTCAGATGGGTCATCATCGCGGCGGTCTCGGGATGCTCGCGCATCAGCACCGGCAGCGCGCCGATGTGGTCGAGGTGCGGGTGGGATAGGAAGATCCCGTCGATCGATCCGGGCGCGAGGTCCTCGAAGCGCGGCAGGGTGTCCCGCCCGGTGTGCTTGGGGTGGGAACCGGCGTCGAGGACGAGCCGGACCCCGTCGCTTTCGACGAGGTAGCAGTTCGTGCCGATGTCAGGGTG
>SLGN01000575.1 GCA_007123695.1 Verrucomicrobiales bacterium | reverse complement strand
GACCGCCTTTTCGCTGGAGACAAAGAACTCGGCGCCCTCCTCGGAAAGATGCAGGGCGACCCCTTCGATGGAGACGACTTCCCGGTCCGGGCGCGAGAGATCGGCCTTGGTGAACGTCGCGATCTTTTCGAAGGGGCCTTCGAAGCCGGAGGCGCGGAAGATCGCCGCCTCCTTGCCCCGCTCGCCGGAATGGACGCCCGTGCGCGAATCCCCGTAGACGCGGTAGCGCCCGCAGATCAGGACCGTACCGTTGCGGTCGCGGACGATGTTTCCGCCGCCGAACCAGTAGCCCGTGCTCCGCTCCAAGGGCTCGACGAGAACCCGGGCGGCGTTCTGGTCGACCAGCGCCGCGCCGAGGGCGAGCAGCCTTTCCTTCTGTTCCGGGGAGATCGTCATGCAGCGGACCCTAGCACGGGCGCAGCCGCAGGCCAAGGAACTTGGTTCCGAACTTGACGTTTGACGGGCCAAGGCCGGACAGTTACGAAGGACCGCCCCGACACCCTATCCGTTTTCCAACACAACCCCCATGCAAGACAGCGCCTCCTACTTCGCCGGCCTCGATATCGGCGGCACAACCGTCAAGAGCGTCCTCGTCGATGCGGCAGGCGATCCCGTCGGGGAGATGGTCGAGGTCCGCAGCCACGTGAAGGACGGCTGGCAGGCCACCTTCGCCCAGCTCGAGAGCGCCCTCGACCAGCTCGTCGCTTCGGCCGACGTGGACCGTTCCCAGATCGCCGGCATCGGTCTCGATGTGCCCGCCCCATCCAGCGAGGGCGTCATCTGGGCACAGGCCAACCTGGGCCCTGGCTGGGTCGGCACGAACATCCGCGACCTGCTTTCCGAGCGTTTCGGCGGTCTCCCCGTCTACATGACCAACGACGGCAACGCCGCCGCCCTCGGTGAATACGCCGTGCGGAAAAAGCATTTCGGCAGCCTTCTCCTCGTCGCTCCCGGGACCGGCCTGGGGGGCGGCTTCGTTCTGCCCGGGGGGCGGGCGTGGGAAGGCGCCAACGGGCTCGCCCTCGAGGTCGGTCACATCTCCGTCCCCCACCGCGAGGAGGACGGCAGCCTGCCGCAGTGCAGTTGCGGCAAGCTCGGCTGCCTCGAGGCCTGGGTCTCCCTCGTGGCCCTGCGCCGCCGCGTCGGGCTGGAGCTGGCCAAGCCCGAAAACGCTTCCCACCCCCTCAACGACGGCTCACCCGTCGAGGAGAAAGCCTTCCGCCTGCGCGAGTTCGCCGAGCGGGACGACCCCCTCGCCGTCTCCGTTTTCCGACAGCAAGGGAACATCCTCGGCTACGGGCTGGCCGACCTCGTGCGGGTCTTCGATCCCGGGCTCGTCGTCATCGGCGGAGGGCTTGCCGAGACGGGCTTTCGCGATCGCTACCTCGACTGGGTGCTCGAAGGCTTCCGCGAGCGGGCCTGGCCCGTCTACCTCAACAGCCCCCTCGATCCCGAGGTCGTGACGACCCACTTCGAATGGGCGCGGGGAGGGGACTCCGCCGCCGCCCTCGGGGTGGCCTTTTCCGCCCGAGACCGGTTTTCGTGAAGGTGCTGGGAACCGGGGCTCCTCGCATCGCGACGATGTCATCCCCCCACGTCATTCTCCCGGAATGGTGGAGGCGTCCTTGGGCGGATTGCGGCCGATGAAGGGATGCTGTTCCAGATCGACGACCTGGCCGCTGACGGGGCCGGACTCGTCGGCGAGCCAGTAGACCGCCGCCGCCGCGATCTCTTCGGGGGCGAGGATGCGGCCGGCCGGGGCGTAGACCTTCGGCAAATGCGCGGGCCAGTCGTCGGCGAGGCCGTGCTCGCGCTTGCGGCGGGCCTCGTTTTCGGTGAGAACCCAGCCGGGGTTGATCTGGTTGACCCGCACGCCGTTTTCCCGCATCAGGGTGTCGCCGAGGTTGCGGCTGAGGGTCATCAGGGCCCCTTTCGAGACGCTGTAGGGCAGCAGGTTCGGCTCGCCGCACCAGGCGTTGACGCTGCCGATGTTGAGGACGCAGCCGCGCCGCTCGGCGAGGTGGGGCAGGGCCGCCTGGATGAGGCGGAAGGGCGCGACCGTATTCACCTCGAGGAGCTGGCGGAGGAAGGCAGCGTCGGTCGAGCGGATGTCGCCCGAGGCGACGAGGGCCGCGTTGTTGACCACCGCATCGAGTCGGCCGAAGCGCTCGACGGCGAGGGCGACAAGGCGCTCGGGGCAGCCCTCCGCGACGAGGTCCTCAACGAGGAGCGCGGCGCGGTCGGACCCGATCTCGCCGACGACGGCCTCGCCGAGATCGCGCTCGAGGCCATGAACCACGACCGAGGCGCCCTCGGCAGCACAGCGCAGGGCGATGGCACGTCCGATGCCGGTGCAACTGCCGGTGACGAGGATGACTTTGTCGGGGAGGCGCATGGAAGCGGTGGCCGTGCGTGAGAATCTGAAACGAATCCAGTCTAACCAAGTGTCAAGATCCGGTCAACTTTCGGGGAGGAAAACCGAAATGACCTCGCGACGGTCCTAACTGGCTCCAGATGCGACCCGCTCCCGCCGCTTTCCTTTCGCCCCCATCCTGCTATCCTTGAGTCCATGGGGCTCGATACCGTGGAGATCGTGATCAAGGTCGAGAATCGATTCGGCATCGAGATCAGCGACGCGGAGGCAACGTCCTGCACCACCCCGGGAACCCTAATCGATCTAGTAATGGGGAAGCTGCTGCAAGGAGAGGGCGACTCCTGCGCGTCGCGCCGCGGTTTTCACCTGCTGCGCTCCGCCCTGATGGAAATCGCCGGATCGCCCCGCGAAGAGATCCGACCCGATACAGATCTGGCTCTCCCGCGCAATGCCCGGGACCAAGAGGCATTCTGGATGCGCCTGCGGGAGACGGTTGGGGCGAGATCGTGGCCCGAACTGGTGCGCCCTCCTTGGATGACCTTCGCGATCTGGACTTCGACCCTGCTGGCTACCTTTGCCGTAGCCTTGCTCGTGTGGGGATCGAAGGCGGCAATAGTCGCCATCCTCGCCACCGCTTCGGTTACCGGGTGGCTTCTCGAGCGAATCACGAGAAGGTTCCGGCAAAGGATTCCTCCGGCTTTCGCCACCGTGCGTGCGCTGGTGCCTTT
>SLGN01000098.1 GCA_007123695.1 Verrucomicrobiales bacterium | reverse complement strand
GCCGTGAACACCTGGAGATGCTTTTGGAGCCTCGGCAACTCCATGTCGGGCGGGACGAGCTGCACCTGCCGCGCGTGCTCGAGGACGACGACGAGCCGATCGTCAGGGGGCAACCCCCAGAAGTCGCCGTTCGCGGCGGTCACCCCGTCGAGCGACAGGCCGAGGTGCTCCACGAAGCCGCGCAATGCGTCTTGGTGGTCGACTAGTTCGCCGTCGCCGTCCAGGTGGGGCGGCGCGGCATCTACTACGGCGAGTAGAGCTACCGACTCGCCCCGCGCCTCGAGCTGGCGGGCCATCTCAAAGGCGACCATACCGCCCATCGACCAGCCACCGAGCAGGTATGGACCCTCGGGCTGGACGCGCCCCAGGCCGTCGACGTACTGGCGGGCCATGTCCTCGATGCGGTCGTGGGGCTCCTCGCCGTAGAGGCCGGCCGCCTCGAACGCATAGAGCGGACGGCTCTCACCGAGCGCAGCCGCGAGGTCGGAGTAGCAAAAGGCGGTGCCGCTGACGGGGTGAACCCAGAAGAACGGCCGCTCGCGCCCGTGAGGCTGGATGGAGACCACGCTCGACCGGGGGACTTCCCGCTCACGGAGTAGACAGGCGAGCCGCTCGACCGTGCGGCCCTCCAGCAGGCTCGAGACCGGCAGCTCTCGCCCGAAAGCCTTTTCGACCTGCGCCATGACCCGCATGGCAAGCAGCGAGTGGCCGCCCAGCTCGAAGAAGTCGTCGGTCACGCCTATGCGACTGTCCGGGAAGAAGCCCTCCCAGATGCGCAGCAACTGCCGTTCGACCGTATCGCGTGGAGGCAGAGGCGCCGCCGCCCGTCGCGGGGCTGCGGCCGCCCTCTCCGCTAGTGGGGCGTAGTCCACCTTGCCGCTCGCGTTGCGAGGCAAGGCGGCGAGCTCCGTGACAGAGGCCGGAACGGCGTACTCCGGTAGCCTCTCGGCGAGGTAGCGCCGGAGGTCGCTCGTGGGGACGCCGTCGTCGGCGACGACGAACGCCGCTAGGCCGGTCACGCCCTCAGCGGCCGCGACCGGTACCACGGCGGCCTCCTTAACGGCCGGGTGGCGGCTCAGCACCCTCTCGCTTTCACCGGGCTCGACACGCATGCCGCGCACCTTGACCTGCCGGTCGGCGCGGCCGACGAACGCGATCGTGCCGTCCGGGAGCCAGCGGCCGCGGTCGCCGGAGCGGTAGAGCCGCTCGCCGGGCGTGAACGGATCATCCACGAAGCGCTGGGTGGTGAGGTCTGCGCGGTCGTGGTACCCGCGCGCCAAGCCGGCTCCGCCGATGTGTATCTCGCCGGGCACACCGACGGGAGTCGGTTCGAGATCGTCGTCGAGGATGAGCACGCGCGCGTTGGCGATGGGCCGACCTATGGGGAGGATCGGTCGCTCGTAGCCCCTGCGGTAGGCCCAGTGGGTGGCGTCGATCGCCGTCTCCGTCGGTCCGTAGAGGTTGTGCAGCTCCGCCGGGAGGCGCGCCGAGAACCGCTCCGCGAGGTCGGCTGAAAGCGGCGCACCGCCACAGAAGACCCGCTGCAGCCCCCGGCAGCGGTCGATGCCGGGCTGATCCAGCAGCGCCTCGAGCGTCGAGGGCACAGCCTGCATCGTGGTTATCCCCCCATCCACGAGGGTCCGGACGAGCTCCCCTCCGTCCCGCTCGGCCCATTCGGCCGGGAGGACGAGCCGAGCCCCGGCCGTAAGCGGACCGAACAGCTCCCATACGGAGGGGTCGAAGCCGATCGGGATCCCTTGCAGGACCGCGTCGGCCTCCGTCAGGGGGAAGGCGTTCTGCCGCCAGCGGACCTGATTGCAGATCGCCCGGTGAGGCACCATCACGCCCTGCGGCTCCCCCGTCGAGCCCGACGTGTAGAGGAGGTAGGCGAGGTCATCGGGGTTCGTCAGCGCTCGCGGCGCGCTGGCGGGCTCGTCGGCGATCGTGGCCGCGTCGGCATCGATCGCCACCTCGGCAGCGCCGCACTCGGGCAGGTCTCCGAGCAGCTTCCGGGTACTGACCAGCGCGGCCGGTCTCGCGTGGGCGAGCAGGTCTCCGAGCCGTGTTGCGGGATGGGAGGGATCGAGCGGGAGGTAGGCACCACCTGCCTTGAGGGCGGCGAGCGCCGCGATCACGAGCTCCGGCGACCGCGGCAGGTGCACCCCCACGATCTTCTCCGGGCCGACCCCGAGCCCCCGCAGGTGGTGGGCGAGGCGATTGGCCCGCTCCTCCACTTCGGCGTAGGTGAGGCTGGAGTTTCCGGACACCACGGCCACCGCGTCCGGCGTCCTTTCTACTTGGGCCTCCACGAGCTGGTGCAGGCCCACTGGCGGTCCTAGGTCGACGGTCGTGTCGTTCCACTCGTAGAGGACCTGCCGGCGCTCCGCGTCCCTCGCGAGCGGGATGGCCGAGAGGCGCTGCTCCGGGTCGTCTACGACCGCTTCGAGAAGCGCGCGGAAGTGCTCGAGCAGCCGCTCGATGGTCGCCGCGTCGAATCGCTCGGCGTCAAACTCGAGCAGCCCGCCGAGCCGCTCGCCGGTATCGAGGAGGAGGGCGAGGTCGGCGGCCGCCGAGCCGCTCTCGACCTCGTCCGGACGTACCTCGAGGCCTGCTACCTCCAGCTCCGGAAGGCGTGCGTTGTGCAGGACGAGCATCGCTTCGAAGAGCGGGTTGCGGCCCGTATCGCGCTCGGGCCGGAGCGCCTCGACGACGCGCTCGAACGGGACGTCCTGATGTTCGAAGGCCTCCAGCGTCGTCCTCTTCACCCGCCCGAGGAGCGTACGGAACGGCGGGTCGCCGGATAGGTCGGAGCGCAAGACCACCGTGTTGATGAAGGGACCGACCACCGCCTCGACTCCGGATTCGATCCGCGTCGACACTGCCGTGGCGACGCTCACGTCGTCGGCGTCGCCGTAGCGGTGCAGCAACGTCTTGAATGCGGCCAGCAACGTCATGAACAGGGTGACGCCTTCACGGCGCGAGAGGGCTTCCAAGCGCGCGGTCAGCTCGGCGGAGAGCGCGACCGGTAGGTGGCCGCCGCGCGAGCCGCGGGCGGCGGGCATCGGGTCGTCGGGCAGCCCCAGGGAGGCAGGTGCGCCCCCTAGCTG
>SLGN01000377.1 GCA_007123695.1 Verrucomicrobiales bacterium | reverse complement strand
CTGAACCGCCAGCGGCGGGTCCAGCAGGCCTTCCGCCGCACCGGAGCCCAGGCCCAGCGCATGCAGATGCAGAGGATCGCCCGCCAAGTCCGCACCTTCCGCGCCCAGCAGAGGCGCTTCAACAACCAGTTCCGGACCCTCGCGGTCCAGGCAAACGCCGCTGCCGCCGCCTTGCAATCGGAGAACGCCGCCCTGGCAGAGTTGCAGAACGTCGATTGAGGGCGGGGGGAAGGTGAACCGGGAACCGTGAACTGTCTCTTTCTGGGACGGAATTCCATGACCGCTGACCGGGAAGGCTTTTGCTGATCTGTTTTCCTGCATCGGATGCGCCGCCTGCGGCTTCGGCGCTTTTTTTTGCTGGTCCGACCAGCCTCCCGTGATAGCATCAACGATAATGAGGCCCGTCCCGTCCCCTCCCCTCCTCCGTCTCCGACCGCTTCTACCGCTCCTCGCCCTCACTCTCGCCTTTGCCTGCGTGGCACCGGCCGAGTCGCGGGCCGACGGCTTCGAGCCGAACGTCGACTCCACCGTCTTCGCGACCCTGGAGCTTCCCGACGGACGCCTGACGGTGGGCGGCAGCTTCAGTGCCGTCGGCGGGCAGCCGCGGGCCCGCCTCGCGATCCTTCATCCCGACGGCAGCCTCGACGAGTCCTTCACCACGGGCATCACCGGCACCTTGAGCGAGGTGCGGGCCCTCGCCATGCTGCCCGACGGCAGGATCCTCGTAGGCGGACGCTTCGACACCATCGGCGGCCAGCCAATCGCCCATCTCGCCCGCCTCAACGCCGACGGTAGCGTGGATGCCTCCTTCGATCCGGGCTTCGACGACATGGTCTACGCGCTGGCGGTGGAGAGCGCCAGCAGCATTCTGGTCGGCGGCCAATTCCAAGACATCGGCGGCGCGACAAGAAACCGCATCGCACGGCTGAATGCGTCCGGGAGCGCCGCCGCCGGCTTCGACCCCAACGCCGACGGCACCGTGAGAGCCATCGGGATCGACGGCAGCGGCCGCGTCGTGGTGGCTGGCCAGTTCGAAAACATCGGGGGGCAAGCACGCGTCGGCATCGCCCGCTTCGCTGCGAACGGCACTCTGGATGCAGGCTTCAACCCGGTACTGGGTGGGGGCTCCAGCGTCTTCAGCCTGCTCCTCGAAGACAACGGCAAGATCTGGATCGGGGGCAATTTCGGCTCCGTCAACGGCGTGGGCACCGGCACCGTCGCACGACTGTTCGAAAACGGCGCGAATGATCCCGATTTCACATTGACGACCGTCAACCCGGTCAACGCCATCGTTCGCCAGCCCGACGGACGGGTCATCGTCGGGGGGAATTTTATCAACATCGGCGGGCAGCCGGTCGGGCGGCTCTTCCGCGTCAACACCGACGACACTCGCGATCCCGACTTCCCCACCACCAGCGCGAGCGTCCAGCATCTCCACATCGACTCCGCCGGGCGAATCTACGTGGGCGGCATCTTCTCGGAGATCGACGGGCAGCCTCTCGCGAGGTACGCCAGAATCGAGGCCGACGGCCTTCTCGACATCGACTTCGCCTACCTGAACCCGAACGGCGAGATCAAAGCCGTGGCCCTGCAACAAGATGGACGCGTTCTCGTCGGCGGCGGCTTCACCCAGATCGGCGGCCAACCGCGCAACGGGATTGCCCGGCTCCGGGCCAACGGCGTCGTCGAAGGCGGCTTCGACCCCGACGCCGACGGCGAAATTTTCTCCATCGCGGCGCAGCCCGACGGCAAGATCCTCGTCGCGGGTGATTTCGCGAACATCGGCGGCGAGGCTCGCCAACGCATCGCCCGGCTCGAGAGCGACGGCAGCGTCGATCTCGGCTTCGATGCGGCGGTCAACGACTACGTCTACGCCATGCTCGTCCTCGACGACGGCAAGATCCTCATCGGCGGCGACCTGGACGACGTCAACGGGTCGGACCCCGGCCACCTCGCCCTCCTCAACGACGACGGCACCACCGACGACACCTTTACCGGCGGCACCAACGGCCCCGTCAGAGCCCTCGCCCGAGACAGCGACGGCCGCATCTTCGCGGGCGGGGCCTTCACCAACGCCGGAGGCCTGCTCCGCAGCTACATCGCCCGGTTCGACGCAGGGGGTGCCATCGACCCGACCTACAACCCCGGAGCAAACAACCACGTCTACGCACTCGCGCCGCAGTCCGACGGACGGCTACTCGTCGGCGGCATCTTCGGAGCGATCGCCGGGCAGGCCCGCGGCCCTCTCGCCCGGCTGCTCGCCAACGGCGCCCACGATCTTTCGTTCGAAGGAGGCGTCGCCAAGCCGGGCGGCGAGTATGTCTCCGGGATCGCCCTGCGAGCCGACGGCAAGATGCTCGTCGGAGGGAATTTTTCCGAAGTCCATGGCCAGCCCCGCAGCCACCTCGCGCTGCTCGAGAGCGAGGGCGCCCTCGATCCCGACTTCGATCCCAGCCCCAACGACGAGGTTTGGACCGTCGCCATCCAGCGGGACGGGCGCGCCTTGCTCGCCGGCAATTTCACCGAAGCTGCCGGAGTGTCCCGCCCGAGACTCACACGGATCGGGGGTATTGCCGCCTCGTCCGTGCTGGAGGCCCGAGGTCTCGGCACGCGGGTCGTGTGGGAACGCTCTGGAGGGGCTCCCGCCCTCGAGCAGGCAAGTTTCGAGATTTCCTACGACGACGGCGTCACCTGGGAGGGTCTCGGCGTCGCCGAGCCCGACGGCAGCGGCGACTGGGTCGTCGGCGACCTGCTGTTGCCTGCCTCGACGGTGATGCGCCTTCGGGCCACCGGTCGCCGCGACAGCAGCAACTCCTTCCATCAAGGCAACGCGCTCTACGGCGAGTCCGGCGATGTCTTTCTGCTGGAAGCCTTCGTCGACCGCCTGCCGGCCATCGCGGCGCAGGAGACCGCGGTCGCCGCCGCCCTCGCGGCCCACCAAGGGGCCCAGGCGCAGCTTGGACAGGGGCGAAACCGCCTCAATCTGGCGCAGCGCCGCCTCCGTCTCGCTCTGAACCGCCAGCGGCGGGTCCAGCAGGCCTTCCGCCGCACCGGAGCCCAGGCCCAGCGCATGCAGATGCAGAGGATCGCCCGCCAAGTCCGCACCT
>SLGN01000648.1 GCA_007123695.1 Verrucomicrobiales bacterium | reverse complement strand
CTTCCGCCTTGAGGTTGCCGACGCAGCTGATGCTGCCGCCTTTCCGCACCGACTCCACCGCGATCTTGACGGTGGGGCCGAAGCCGACCACCTCGAGCGCGTGGTCGGCCCCGTCGGGATTGCCGACGATTTCCCGCACCCGCGCCGGGGTGTCCTCGCCGGAGACGAGCGAGGCGTCGGCCCCGAGCTCGCGGGCGAGGGCGAGTCGTCCCTCGTCGATGTCTACGGCGACGACGGTGCCGGCGCCCTTGGCCTTGAGCGCCTGCACCACGAGCAGGCCGATGAGCCCGGCGCCCACGACGACGGCGGAGTCGCCCGCTTTCAGCGGCAGCCGGTTGACGCCGTGCAGCGCGATCGAGACGGGCTCGGCGAAGGCGGCCTGCTCGTAGGGGAGGGCTTCCGGGATCGCGTGGAGGATGTGCTGGGGCACGCGCACGAACTCGGCGAAGGCGCCGTGCCGCCGGTAGTCGCCGCAGGAGACGCCGAGGACCCGGCGGTGGGGGCAGAGATTGACCTGCCCGGAAAGGCAGGTGGGGCATTTCCCGCAGTAGACGGTGGAATCGAAGGTGACGCGGTCGCCCACCTTCCAACTGCGCACCGAGGCCCCGACCCGGGCGATGTCGCCCGCCGCCTCGTGGCCCATGATGATGGGCGGGATGCGGCGGCCCGAGCTGCCGTCCATCCCGTGGATGTCCGATCCGCAGATCCCGCAGGCCTTCACCGCGACGAGCACCTCGTCGTCGGCGATTTCGGGATCGGGAGATTCCGAAAATTCGAACTGCTCGTAGGCGGTGAGGGTGAGGGCTTTCATCGGGCTTTCGGGTGGGGCGGAAAAATTGGGACTTGAACCCGACACCTAAGCGAAACAACATTCCCCTTCAACGCCGAATTCCGTCCAACCCCCGCCTGCCTCGACCCGCAGTCCCACAGAATCCATGCTCCGAGCCATCCGCATCGCCCTGCTTCCCGCGGCCTGCCTGTTTCTCGCGCAGTGCGAGACCCTCGACGGCGGTCCGGCCGGCAGCGGCGGCAGCCGCACGGTGCAGGGGACCGAATTCTACCTCGACGAGAAGGGCATCACCTACCGGGTGCCTGCGGGGGCCCAGGTCATCGGAGCGGGCGGGATCGACTGCGTCTACATCATCGAGAACGGCGGCTCCGTGGTGGCGCATTCGGGCACGAGGAACAGCTACCGGGTCAAGGCCGGCGGCCATTTCCGCGGCTTCGCCCATCCCGCGACGAACTGCACCGTGACCTACGAGGAAGGCGCCGTCGTGGAGCAGGAGGAGGTCGGCCCCGGCACGCGCTTCGTCGGATCCTGAGCCGCTCTGGAGCGTACACCCCGCTGAAGCGCGATTTCCTTCGCCCATGGTTTTCGCAGGAGCGGCGATTCTTCATCACGGGAGGCAGCGCCTCGGGCTTGTTCTACCGCGACCCCGCCGATCTCCCAGCCTTCCTCCAGCGGCTTCGCCTGGCGATCGCCGAGGAGGCACTGCCGGAGGAAGGGGGGGGGGAAGCGAATTCAAGCGGGAATGGAAAGAAGGGGACGCGTGGAATCGCGGAATTCTGCGGGCCGATGGGTCCTGCCCCAGCTCCAACAGGGTCAAGTCGTTCGGTAAAGAGGGTCGGGTCCACCGCCCAACCGGGTTTTCCCGCCGCCCGCCGCCTCGATTCACCGAACTTTTACAAAACAGGCACAGGGCTTTGACGCAAAACGGCGTCGGCTGTGGCAAGCTGGGCTCCGATGAACACATCCACCCGATCCCCCCAAGCCAGCGCCGCCGCGATCCTGTCCGGCGGAGTCGCCCTGTTCGCCCATCTCGCCTTGGCGGCCATGCTCCTCGTCTTCTCGGCGCCGCGACTCCTCGCTCAGGAGACCGAAGCCCCATCGCCCGAGGCGAAGCCGGAGGCCTCCGAAGCAGCGCCCGCCGATCCCTTCGTGAAGCGCCGGGGAGGCGCGGCGGAAGGATCGGAGGCGGAGGAGGCGAATAAGGCGGACCCGTCCGAATACGTAAACGCCGGCCTGCTCGTGCAGCACATCGACGTCGCCAGCGAGCGATGGGAAGCCTGGCTCGCGGAGAACGCGATCCCGACGGCGGCCAGCGCCGAAGATCTCCGGCGCGAGGTGGAGAAGTGGATCGCCGCCGGCGACGCCGAGCTGGGCGAGACTTCGCTGGCGATGTCGCGTTCGGGACAGCGGACGAAGGTGGAGTCGTTTCTGACGGTGATTTATTCAGAGGATTTCCACTTCGAAGCGGGGCCTCTGCCTGTGCCTGCTTTGAAAGAAGCCGAACGTCAATCTGTTGGTTCAATTGTAGAATTCGATTCGATCTTGGAGCAGGACGGGAGCCTCGCTGTGAGCCTCTCCTCGCAACGCACTGGCTACCTTGGCGAGGCACCCCCGCGAGCGGAGACGGGCGTGCAGGAAGGGGATCTTCGCTGGCCCCTCTTCGCCAATCAGCAACACATCGGCTCGGCTGTGCTCGGCTCGGACCACTGGGCGCTGCTCGGGTCGTTCGCCGCGCTGGAGCGCGCCGAGACGCATCTGACGCTGCTCTTCGCCCGCCCGGCGATCCACCGCTTCGCCACGGAGGATCAAAGCGAGGGCAAGCCCGATCCCTTCCCCGGCGACGCCCGGCCCGAGGCGACGCTGTCCTTCACCTGGCTGGAACTGCCCCACGATGCCCTGAATACCCTGATGATGGAAGCCGAAGACTTTTCCGTATGGATCGGCGGAGGGCTGCGGGAGGCGGCGAATCGCGCCGGGGGAAACGTGCAGCGCGAGCAATCTTTGCGCGTTCAGTCAGGGCAGCGGACGAAATCCGAGTCCGTGAGAGAGCTTCGCTACCCGACGGTTTTTGACGCACCCCGAGAAGGTCACGGGCCTTTCTCAAATCCGGTTGGGATCAAAGCTTCGAACATCGGCACCACCGTGGAAGTGGACCCGGTGATCGGTCGCGACGGCACCGTCGATCTCAACTTCGCGTCCGAATGGCTCGCCCACGGCGGCACCAGCGTGCTCCACCGCGTCCTCGTCGAGGGCGAGTGGCTGCCGAACTACACCATGCCGAGAATCCACACGATGAAGGCAACCACGCAGCTCAGCCTG
>SLGN01000020.1 GCA_007123695.1 Verrucomicrobiales bacterium | reverse complement strand
CGTGCTCCAGGGGCTCACCAGCCTGCTGGAGGAATTCGTCACCTTCGTCGTCGTCGCCGGCATGGTTCTCTGGATCAGCCCGGTCGTGGGCTCGGCCTCCATTTTGCCCCTGGCCTTCGCCTTCATCTTCATCCGCCGCTACAACCTCAGGGTCAAAGCCATCTACGAAGGCGTGCGGCAAAAGCTCGGGCGCATCGGCTCCTTCGTGCAGGACCGTCTCGCCGGGGTCCAGGTGACCCAGTCCTTCGCCCGGGAAGCGGCGGAGAAGGCGACCTTCGACGAGCGTGCCGGACTCTTCTACGAGGCCAGCGTCCAGGCGAGCCGCCTGCGCAACACCTACTTTCCCGTCGTGTCCCTCTTCGGGTTCGTCAACAACCTCGTCATGCTCGGGGTAGGGGGGTGGCTCATCCTTCAGGGCAGCCCCTGGTTCACCCTCGGCGGCCTTCTCGCCTACCGCGGATTCTGGTGGCGGCTCCAGAGCCCGATCCGCACCATCGCCCAGACCAGCGACATCCTTCAGCGCGCCCGCGCCGCCGCCCAGCGCGTCCTCGGTCTGCTCGAGGCGCCGGTCTCGGTCGAGGAGCGGCCCGACGCGAGGCCCTGGTCCGCGCCGCAGGGGCGGATCCGCTTCGAGGGGGTGCGCTTCGGATACGTGCCGGGCAAGCCCATCCTGCGCGGTCTCGACTTCGAAGTCGCTCCCGGCGAGTTCGTCGCCCTCGCCGGAGGCAGCGGTTCGGGGAAAAGCACGATCCTCAACCTGATTCAGCGTTTCTACGATCCCGACGGCGGCTCGGTCCGGATCGACGGAACCGACGCGCGCGAACTCGCCTTTTCCGAGTTGCGCGGACGGATCGGCTACGTCGGGCAGGACAACTACCTTTTCGACGAGACCGTGCGCGAGAATCTGCGCTACGGACGCCCCGACGCCACCGCCGCCGAGATCGAGGCGGCGGCCCGCGCGGCCAACGCCCACGACTTCGTCCTCGATCTTCCCGAAGGCTACGAAACCCGCGTCGGGCAGAGCGGGGTCAAGCTCTCCGGCGGACAGCGCCAGCGCCTCAGCCTTGCCCGGGCCCTTCTCGTCGAACCCGTCGTCCTCCTGCTCGACGAGCCGACCGCCAGCGTCGAGCCCGAGAGCGAAGCCCTCATCCACGAATCCATCCTCCGCCGCACGAGATCCGGCCAGGGCACCACCGTCCTCGTGACCCACCGCAGCGACCTGCTGCGCCAGGCCCCCCGCATCCTCTTTCTCGAAGATGGCCGACTCGTCGGCGACGGCAGCCACGAGGACCTCGTCGCCCAGTGCCCCGGCTACGTCGAAGCCTACCACCGCTGGGAAGTCGAAGAGGCAGTTCTCGCCTAGTTCAAGGACCAGCTCCCGGACCTTCCCGACCAACCAAAGAGACCCCACGAACGGTCTGGCTCCGGAGTCTGAGTCACAGTGGTAAGAGCGTCGGAGATTCCAGAAAAGTCTTCCTCAACCCCAACCCGCCAATCTTGCCAATCATCAAAAATAAACAACCTGGTTAATGGTATGTGATCATGCTCATTCGGCGATGAACCGATGCTTGAGCGGTAGCAGAGGGGAAGTTGGGTAGAGTGGTAGAAGGGTCGGAAAATTCGGGAATCCACGTCGATTCTCTGTTCACTGGAGAAAAAATTAAATAACCTGGTTAAAAGTATTTTGGGATGGGGATGGGGTGAGCTTCTTGATAATCGCGGGGGAGCGTCCACCTTAGCGGGGTCTGACCGGATATGAATTTCAGCGATCTACGGGAGATCCTTCACTATGTGCCGCAGTTCCGCGGGCGCACCTTTGTGGTCGCGCTCGACGGGGGGGTGATCGATTCGACGGATTTCTCGAACATCCTCCTCGACCTCGCGGTGCTCCGCTCGCTGAGCGTGAAGGTGGTGCTGGTCCACGGGGCGGCGGCGCAGATCGAGTCGCTCGGGCGCAAGCGGGGGATCCCGCTCTCGAATCTGGACGGCACCGGAACCACGGACGAGGCGACCCTCGAGGTCGGCATGGACGCGATCTCTCGGCTGGGGAACGCGATCATGCAGAGTCTGACCACGGTGAAGATCAAGGCAGCCACGGCCAATGCGGTCCACGCCCACCCGGCCGGCATCCTCAAGGGCGTGGACACGCTTTTCACCGGCGCGGTCGAGCGCATTGACGCCGGCGTGCTGCAAAGCTTTCTCGACGAGGACATCCTGCCGGTGGTGCCTCCGCTGGGCTTCGATGCAGACGGACAAATTCTGCGGGTGAATTCGGACGCGGTCGCCCGCGAGGTGGGCGTCGCCCTCGGCGCCTCGAAGATTCTTTTCGTCTCCCTCCGCGATCCACGCGACGAGACGGGCGGGCGGGTGCGCCAATGGACGGCGGAGGACGCCCTCGGCTTCGTCGCCGACCGCCCCGACCTGCCCGCCGGGATGCTGTCGAAACTGCGCCACGCGGCCCGGGCGACCCGGGACGGCGTGGCCCGCGTCCACCTTGTCGGCAGCCGCACTCCCGACGCGCTGCTCGCCGAACTCTTCAGCAACGAGGGCGTCGGGGTGATGGTCTACTCCGACGCCTACCAGCGCGTGCGCGCGGCGGCCGGGGGCGACGTCGACGAACTCTATCTGCTGATCCACCGGGCGATCGAAGACGAGCAGCTCATCGAGCGGAGCCGGGCGGAGATCCTTTCTTCGATCGAGGACTACATCGTGGTGGAGATCGACGGGAACATCGTCGGCTGCGTCGCGGTGCATCCCGATCCCGCGAGCGCCCGCGCCGAACTCGCCTGCCTCTACGTGAAGCGCGGCCACACCGGGCAGGGCTACGGCGCCACTCTCGTCGCGGCGGCATTGGAAAGGGCCCGCCAGCGTGGCTGCCGGGAAGTCTTCGCGCTGTCCACCCAGGCTCCCGGCTACCTCGTGCGCGAGGGATTCGTGCGCTGCGACGATCTCGGGATCCTCCCGCCCGAGCGTCTCGAAAAATGGGAGCGCAGCGGCCGCAACGCCGTCCTTCTATCCCGGCCGGTTTCCGATGCTGCGGCGAAATAGGCGGCACGGCGGGCCTGCCCGCACCCCGCCCAGGAGGTCGCGGCCGGGTTTCGTTCCGGCT
>SLGN01000243.1 GCA_007123695.1 Verrucomicrobiales bacterium | reverse complement strand
GACGGTCCTCAATGCCGCGCCGTGAGGCGTACGATTTTGCATGAAAAGCGGGAGATTTCGCGTAGCCTCCCGTGAGAAATGGTTTTCGGTCTCCTCAATCGTCTTCCCGAGGCACGCTTCGCGGTCCTGATCGCCGCGCTGCTCGGTGCGGTGTTCCTGCTCGGGGGCTGCCGCTCCAACGAGCTGGCATCCTACCAAACGCAGCGGCCCGTCTCCGCCCCGGCGGCGCAGCCGGACGCTTCCGAGCCCCTTGTCGAGCAAGGCTCAGCCCCATCCCCCTACCCCGGCTTCACCGATCCCGCGCCCGTCCAGGGCCACGGCCCCATTCCCGTGGCCTTCGGCGGAGCCTCCCGCCTCGCGGCCGACCCACCGAACATCACGGCCAAGGCCGCCATCCTCGTCGATGCCCAGGGGCGCGTCCTTTTCGAAAAGAACGCCGATTCGCGGCTTCCCTCCGCCAGCACGCAGAAGCTGCTTGTCGGTCTGCTCGTCGCCGAGCGCGGAAACCTCAGCGGCACCGTCACCATCGAAACGCCCGACACTTGGGCAGAGCCCACAGTGATCGGCCTGAAGCCTGGCGAAGCCTACACCCGCGAGCAGCTTCTCAAGGCAGTTCTCATCCGCAGCTGCAACGATATCGCCCGGGCGCTCGGGCGCGACCATTCCGGCAGCGAGGCCGCCTTCGTCGCGGCGATGAACGCCAAGGCACGCCAACTCGGGATGACGAACTCCTACTTCACCAATTCCAACGGCCTGCCTTCGCCTCCGGGCCAGTACTCGACGGCCCGCGACCTCGCCCGGCTCGGCCTCGCTTCCCTGCGTAACCCCACCGTCCGGGAGATCTGCGGCACCCAGAGCTACCTCTTCCGCTTCCCCAACGGCACCACCCGCACACTCAACAACACCAACCAGGTGCTCAAGCATTTCCCGCACTGCACCGGGTTGAAGACCGGCTACACCAACGCAGCCGGCCGCTGCCTCGTCTCCTCCGCAAGCGCGAACGGCAGGACGGTCGTCGCCGTCATCCTCGGCAGCACCAGCCCGACGGTATGGCAGGAATCGGAGGCGCTCCTCCGCTACGGTCTCGGCATGTAGTCCCGGCGAGAGAGTGCGTCAATCCGATTCTCAACTGGCTGCTATACCAAGATCCCCCCCACCGGCGAGACGGGTTCGACTCCGGTGAGCTTTTGCTCCAATCCCTGGAAGGGGTGGCTGAAACGGTTCGCGTCGATGCCCATGAGATGAAGGATGGTGGCGTTGATCTCGTTGAGGTGGACCGGGTTCTCGACGGGGTTGTAGCTGAAGTCGTCGGTCTCGCCGTAGGTCAGGCCCGCCTTGACGCCCCCGCCCGCCATCCACATGCAGAAGTTCTTGGGATGGTGGTCGCGACCGTAGTTTTCCTTCGTCAGGGTGCCCTGCGAGTAGACGGTGCGGCCGAACTCGCCGCCGAAGACGACGAGGGTGTCGTCGAGCAGTCCGCGCAGCTTCAGATCGCGGACGAGGGCGGCGGTGGGCTGATCGACGTCGCGGCACTGCCCGGCGATGAGCTTGGGCAGGTTGCCGTGCTGGTCCCATCCGCGGTGGAGGATCTGGACGGTGCGGACCCCTCGCTCGACGAGGCGGCGGGCCATGATGGCGCTGTGGGCATAGCTGCCGGGCGTGCGCACGTCGGGGCCGTACATCTCGAGGGTGGTCTCGCTTTCACCGGCGAGATCGGTCAGCTCGGGCACGCTGGCCTGCATGCGGAAGGCCATCTCGTACTGGGCGATGCGGGTCTGGGTCTCGGGATCGCCGAGCCGCTCGAAATGCCGCTGGTTGAGGCTCCCGAGGGTGTCGAGCATGGTGCGGCGGTCCTCGCGGCTGACGCCGGGCGGGTTCTTCACGAAGAGCACCGGATCCCCCGCCCCGCGCAGGGCGACGCCGTCGTATCTGGTGGGCAGGAATCCGCTGCTCCACATGCGCGTGAAGAGGGCCTGGGCCTGGCTTTCCTTGGGAAAGGTCGGGGTGAAGACGACGAAGGCGGGGAGATCCTCGCTTTCGCTGCCGAGCCCGTAGCTGATCCACGAACCGAGGCTGGGCTTGCCGGGCACCTCGCTGCCGGTCATGACGAAGGTGCAGGCGGGATCGTGGTTGATCGCCTCGGTGTGGACCGTCTTGACCATGGTGATTTCGTCCGCGATGCCCTGCATGTGGGGGACGAGTTCGCTCATCCACATGCCGCTGGCGCCGCATTGGCGGAACGCGAACTTGCTCGGGGCCACCGGGAGGCGCGCCTGTCCGCTCGTCATCGTGGTGATGCGCTGGCCCTTTCTGATGGAGTCCGGCAGATCGGTGTCGAAGAGCTTGGCGAGGCCGGGCTTGTGGTCGAAAAGGTCGATCTGCGACGGCGCCCCGTTCATGTGCAGGTAGATGAGGCGCTTCGCCTTGGGGGCGAAATGGGGGAGGCCGGGCAGCCCCGGGTGGACCCGCCCGGGGCCGGCGGCGGAGGCGCCCCGACCCGCCAAGGAGGCGAGAGCGAGCCCGCCCAGCTTGAGCCCCGCGCCCTCGAAGAATCTGCGGCGGGTCTGCAATTCGTGGTAGGCTTGGGCGGGGTTCGTGGCCATGGAAGACAAAACGCCCCTCCGCCTGTCGCGTCCAGTGGAGAAATCTGGCGTCTCCGCGCGTGAAGCTCCCTCGGGATCTTGGTTTCGCCGCATTGGAATCCATGCGCAACATGCTGCCGGTGGGCGTCTTGCCGCCCGAATGAGCGTGAAAAAAGGCTGGATTTCCGATGCGGCAGGCGACACCCTAGATTTTCTCCAGCACGCTCCCCCCGTGAAAGGCAGGCCAGCCAAGAACCGCTTTCCCTTCCCCTGGCCCGGCGTCCCAGTGGCCGCCGCGTTCACACTCGCGCTCGCCCTCGGCTCCCCCGCCTCCGCGACCGACACCTACGTCTGGGACGCCGACGACGGCACCGCAGGCAGCCAGGACGGTAGCGGCACCTGGACGGCGGGCGGACCGAACTGGTTCAACCTCGACCTCGGCCTCGACAACCAGGTCTGGATCGACGGCAGCCACGCGGTCTTCGGCTCCGGCACCGGCGCCGCCGGGACCGTCACCCTCGGCGGCCCG
>SLGN01000357.1 GCA_007123695.1 Verrucomicrobiales bacterium | reverse complement strand
CTAGGCACAACGGTCACGGACACGGAGCGGCGCAGGCGTCGCCCGCCCTCGTGCGACGATTCGCCGCTCTCCTCGAGGAGGCGCCTGAAGACCGGCAGGATCCCCTCCTTCACCTCCATCCACATGTCGTGCTGGCTCATGCGGGCGCAGAGCTCCATGGGATGGTCCTCGGCCGCTCCATCGCGTCGACCGAGGCTGCGGTATCCCGCCGAGACGGGATGCCGCCGGTAGTCCGCCTCGACCAGATCGCGGGCGGGGGCCTGGGCGGGAGGGCAGCTCTCGGCGGCACGCCCGAAAGCGGGCCAGACCTCCTCGATCACCGCGACGGCGAGAGGGTGGATCCCGTCGAGCGGGCGACCGAACCACCAGCGGGCGAGCAGCCCGATGAGGAAGGCGGGCGCGGCCTGCTCGCGGAGCATCTCCTCCTGCTCCCGGAGGACGCGGGCGAAGCTGTGGTCGTTGTAGATGCGGATCCACGGGGCGCAGCCGGGCAGGCGGCGCTGCAGCCAGGTCTCGATGCGGCAGTCCTCGACGACGTTGAGCAGCTCCAGCAGGGCGCGGTCGCCGCGATCGGCCGGCGCGATCAGTTCGTGGTAGCGCGTCACGGCGGCGTGGGCGGCCTCGTGCAGCAGCAGGCCCCGGCAGAAGTCGGGCGGCCGCAGGGCGTAGTCGGCGGCATCGACCTCGATGCGGGCGGTGGCCCAGTTGAAGGACCAGCCTCCCCCGAGGGCGTCGCCGAGGTGGACGGTGACCTCGGGGCGCATCGAGGCGAGGCAGGCGAGGGATTGGAGTTCTTCGATGAGCTTCATGGCGGGAGGCGGAAGGTTTCGGGGGCAAAAGGTGGCTTTGGCAGGATCAGGCGAGGCCCGAGGCTTTCAGCATTGAGCGCACCGCCTTCCGGTCGGCCGGGTCGCGGAGCCGGTCCACGTAGAAGATCCCGAGGCCGTCCCCGAGGGCGGCGCGGGGGGGCTCGCCCTCGGCGAGGCGGCGGCGGACGAACTCCAGCAGCGCGAGGATGGCCCGGCGCGTCACGACGAGGGGCTCGCGCTGGTGGCGCCCGAGCCCGCTGGCCCCGCCCGCGCCGGCCGCTTTCGCCACCGAGTCGTGGAACATGGCGAGACGTGCGAGGAGATCGTCGATGTCGGGAAGCCCGGCGAGCCCCTCGAGTCCGGGCAAGGGGGCGCCGGGAGCGGCCTGGTAGGATCGGCCGCGGAAGCTCACCACGGGATGTTCTCCAAAAAGGGCGTGCCGCAGCATCGCGCGGATTTCCGGCTCTCCCGGCGTCGTCGCCTGGTGCCACACCGTCCAGCGGTCGCGGAAGGCGGGGCTCAGGAGGCTGCGCCCGGAATATTCGGCGGGGTTCAGCGTCGCGAAGAGGCGGAAGCGACCGTGGGGCGCGAGGTCCCCGCCCGCTCCGAAGACGGTGCCGTCGCCTTCGGAAAGGACGAGGGTCGGCGGATTTTCGAGGACGCTGTTGAGTCGCTCCAGGATCTGGGGCTCGGCCAGGTTGATCTCGTCGAGCAGCAGCCACCATCCGCGCCGCAGCGAGCGGGGCAGCAGGCTTTCCTGAAAACGCCACGAGCTGGACGGCAGCCGTTCGTTTCGCGCGACGAGGGCGCGCTCGGCGGGCGTCGGCGCCCGTCCTTCGGCGCGGGCGCGCTCGAGGAGTTGGCGGGACTCGGGTGCGAGGGCCTCGGCGTGGGCGAGCAGTTCGTCGGGGGCGAGGCCTCCCGAGCCGTCGGCGGGCACGTAGCGGCCGACGAGCTCCCCGGCATCGGTCTGGCCGTTGAGGTTGAGACGGGCCACCGGCTGCCCCAGGACCGAGGCGAGCCAGAGGACCGCCGTCGTCTTGGAGGCGGCGGTCGCGCCCTCGAGGGCCACGGGATAGCCGTCGGCCGCGCCGAGCAGGGCGGCGCCCAGCGCATCGGCGAAGCCCTGGTCGAGGCAGATGCCGGCGAAGCGGTCGGCGGTAGGGACGAGCCGCCGGTCCTCGGGGGAAGGATCGGCGGGGTCGAGAGCGCGCCCGAGGATGCGCATCGCGCCGCCTTCGAGCCTTTCCAGAAAGGGGAGGGGTGGCGCTGGGGGCGCGGTCTCCGGCGTGCCGGCGTCGATTGCTGAACCGCCCTCCGCAGCGCCTCCGTGCGCCTGATCGATTTTGGCGGTGAAGGCATCCCAGGTGACAAGTTTCAGGCCGCGTCCCTCGGCCTCGCCCACGAGGGCGCGTTCGGCGTCGGGGCCGGCGAGGATGAGGTCGGCGGAATCGATCGACCGCACGGGGCGGTGGCCTCGTTCGCGAAGCCGGGCGGCGGCTTCTTCGCGCAAGGCCGGATCGAAGCCGCGCAGGCAGACGACGCGGGGTCGCTTCGCCCGGGGAGGCTTTTGCTTGTCGGTTTTCGGGGACAATTCCGGTTGGTGGGTGGCTGCGACGTTCATGGCATGGGGAGAAATAGGAAGGCAAAAAGGACTGGAAAGAAGGGCGGGGCGCCGTGGTCGGGGATCAGTCGAGGAGGGGGTCCCACTCGTCCAAGTCTTCGAAGTCGTCGTCCGGCGTGCCGGAAAGGGCCGGCGCGGAGAGGGAGACGCCATCGTCCCCTTCGCCGAACTCGAGGATGCGTTCCTTGAGATCCGGGATCTTCAGCACGAGAGCCGTCTGCACCTGCTCCTTGAGCTGGAGCGCCTCGAGCCCGTCGAAGCGCGAGAGCAGATCGACGGATTCCGGTGGCAGGACCGTCTTGAGCCATTCCCAGCCGATCTCGTCGGCCCGCGTGCAGTCGTTCCAGCGGATCCAGCCGCCGTCGTTGCCGTCTTTGTCGCGGGCGCGCAGGGTGCTGTCGGTGGGATCGACGTGGACCACGGTGTAGGTTCGCCGCGCTTCGTAGCCGTGGTGCTCGAAAGCGGCGATGGGTCGGATCTTCGTCCCGACCGGGAAGGGAGGCATCGCGCGGCCGCGGCGGCCGGATCGTTGGTTGGGATGGGGGCGATGGGAGTTGGGGTGTCGTTTCATGGGGTGGAGTGGTGGAGTGGTGGAGTGGTGGAGTGGTGGAGTGGTGGAGTGGTGGAGTGGTGGAGTGGTGGAGTGGTGGAGTGGTGGAGTGGTGGAGTGGTGGAGTGGTG
>SLGN01000745.1 GCA_007123695.1 Verrucomicrobiales bacterium | reverse complement strand
TAGCCTGCATTCGTGTCGGCGCACCGGCTGCCACCACTGCGCCAAGGAACCCGGCGCAGACACCGAAATGAGCCGAAGCCTTCCGTCCCCGGACCTGTTCGACCGAATCTATTTGCAGGATCTCGTCTACCAAGCCGATTGCTGGAAACTGTGCGGCGATGCCCATTGCTGCAGCTTCGCCCGCTACAAGAAGCGGTTTCGGTTCTTCGGCGGAGGCGCCCCCAAACAGGAGCTGATTCTGCTGCCCGGCGAGTTCGAATACCTCGAGGCGCGAGGGTGGACGGCCCAGTTTCACGGCTTCGAACGCCGCACCCGCGTCTACGAATTCGGACCCGGGCGACTGCTCTACGACACCGTCACGAGCGCCCGGCCCGGCTGTGCCTGCGACCACGAGACGCGCACCACGGTCTGCCGGCTCTACCCCATGCTGCCGGTCCTCGGCCCCGACGGCGCTCTCGCCGCAGTCGAACCGCTCGGACTCTACGAGGAACTCGAGCACCTCGACGGCCTCGAATCCGCCTGCCGTCTCGACTCCCTCCCCTTCCCCCAGATCAACGTGTACCTCGAACTGGCCGCCCTCCTTGGATCGGATCCGGTGCTCTGCTTCCACCTGGCTGCCTACCGTCTCGCCAAGCGCAACCTCGCGAATGGTCTCCGCGACGCGCGCGACCGCACCGGCAAGAGCGCCTTCGCCCTCTTCGAGACGGCCCTGCTGAGACGACGGCTCTTCGACCACGAAACGCTCCGGGCCGAACTCGCCGAACTTTGGCGCCGCTTCGAGGAAACACGCGGCTCGGAATTCGCCCTCGCCATGGACGGAATCCCGCATGCCGAAGAGCTTCAAGAGAATTCCTGATTTCCCCACCCTGCCACCCTAGCATTCCACCAACCAAGCCCCCGCCCCTCCCAAGCCGTCCAATCAAGGCAATCGAAATCGGGATCGAAATCGGGATCGGGATCGAACCGTTGCGCAGACAGAAATCCCACACGCCTCGCTGACTTCATGATCGGTCGGGCAACTCCGCCGGAATCGGCGGCGAAGGAGGAACCGGAGACCGACACGCGATGGAACCGGCCCATCGATCCCGATTTCGATCCCGATCCTGTCACGACCCACCACTCCACCACTCCAAAGCACAATGACTATGGAAAATATCAAAATATGAACTACTTTCCCCCATGCCTTCCGCCCTGCATTGCCATGACCGGTGGGAAGCGATCGAGTCGAGGCTGCCCGATTGGCTTGCCTTCGCCGACCGCTGCCGCCTTGCTGCGCCCTTTTGCGGACCGCGCGTCTGGTCGGCTTGGCTGAAGGCGCGGCGCAGCCCCTCGGAGCCGGCCGTCTTCGAGTGGCGGAGCGGCGACGGCGAACTGCTCGCCCTGCTGCCGATGGAGCGAAAAGGCACGCGCCTCGAAATGGCGGGCACCCTGCATTTCGACTACCAGGATCTCGCCGCCCTCGACACTGCGGCGGCGGGCGACTTGATCGCCGCCCTCGTCGAAGCGGAGGGAGACCGCGCCTCCGAGATCGTCTTTCCCCAGGTCGCGGAGGGTTCGCGGCTCGCCCAAGCCCTCGCCGCCCCCCGCCTCGCCGGGCTCGCCCGGCTCGAGCGCCGCTTCTGGAGCCGCTGCCCCGTCGCCTCGATCCCGCGCGAGCCGGGCCGCGGCTTCGAGACCGCCTTGCCGTCGCGCCAGCGCAAGGACTACCGCAACGCCTCCCGGCGCATCGCCGAGGCCCTGCCCGAGCACGTGGCCGAGCACCACGGTCCCGGATCCTTCGACCCCGGTCTCGTCGGCGAAGCCGCCGCGCTCCACCTCGCCAGCCAGCAACGCAAGGCGGGGCCGTCCGTCCTTGCCGACGCGTCCCTGCGCGGAACCCTCGAGGCCCTCGCCGACGGCGAATCCCCCCTATGCCTCTCGCTGCTCCGCCCCCGCCCCGGGGCCGCGCCCATCGCCTTCCACCTCGGATGGTTCGACGGAGCGACCTACTACGACTACCTCACCGCCTACGACGCCGCCTACGCCGCGCTCTCGCCCGGTCGCTGGCTGCTCGTCTCCGCCCTCGCCCACTGGCACGGGCGCGCCGCCGGCGACGAGCTGCGCCTCGACCTGCTCTGCGGCGAAGAGCCCTACAAGAACCGCTGGACCGCCGAGGCCTACCGCGTCGCGCGCGCCGTGCTGTTGCCCCATCGGCTTTCCAACCTGCCGCGCATCGTCGCCTACGCCGCCGTCTACGGACTGAAGAACGCACGCAACCGCCGCCTCCCCGAACGCGGGCCCTGCCTCGAGCCCGACGACGCTTCCGGATCGGTGGCCCTGCCGCGGTAGCCAAGAGCCAATCGCCGCCGACCGATGCCGACCGGCACCCTCAACGGCAGGCCTCGCGAATGCCGGCGGCCTTGTGGAGCGTCTCCTCCCACTCGCGCTCGGGCACGGAATCGGCGACGATGCCGGCCCCGGCGTGGAAATGGAGTTCCCCGCCCTCGATCACGAGGGTGCGGATGGCGATGCTGAAGCGGCTCTCGCCGTTGTAGCCGAAGCCGCCGACGGCGCCGGTGTAGAGCCCGCGCCGACAGGGCTCGAGCTCGGCGATGATCTCGCGGGCCCGCTTCTTCGGCGCCCCCGTGATGCTGCCGCCGGGGAAGCAGGCCCGCACCGCCGCGACATGGTCGATGCCCGGACGCAGCACCCCCTCGACCGTCGAGACGAGGTGGAAGACCTGGGCGTAGCGCTCCAGCTTCAGCAGCTCCGACGCCGCCACCGTCCCGTAGGCGCAGACCTGGCCGAGGTCGTTCCTCTCCAGATCGGTGATCATCACGAGCTCCGCGATCTCCTTGGCCGAGGTGATCAGGTCGTAGGCCGAGCGCTCGTCGCTCTCGCGGTCGCGGAAGCGGGGGCGGGTCCCCTTGATCGGCCGCGTCCGGATGCTCCGTCCGCTGAGCCGCAGGAACTCCTCGGGAGAAGAGGAAAGGACCGTCCGCCCCCCGAGGCTGAAATAGGCCGAAAACGGGGCCGGTGAAATCTCGCGCAGGCGCAGGTAGAGGGCGAAGGGATCGAGACCGCCGGGCGGGGGCGCGGCGAAGCGGTGGGAAAGGTTCACCTGGTAGATGTCGCC
>SLGN01000670.1 GCA_007123695.1 Verrucomicrobiales bacterium | reverse complement strand
TTGTGGACGGCGGCCTTGCTCGCGGAGTAGGTGAAGACCCGGCTGAGGGGGCCGAGTCCGGAGATCGAGCCAAGGTTGATGATCGATCCCCCGCCGTGCTCCAGCATGTGCCGTCCGAAAATCTGGCAGCTTCGGAGGATCGCGCCGAGGTTGATGTCGAGAATGCGGGCGAACTCCTCGTCGGTGATGTCGAGGACGGGCGTGGGCGAGTTGACCCCGGCGCCGTTGACGAGGATGTCGACGCGCCCTTGCCGCGAGACGACTTCGTCGAGCAGGGCGGAAAGCGAGTCGCGGTCGGCGACGTCGGCGGCGACGAAGAAGGCGCGTCCGCCGGCGGCGTCGATCTGGCGGAGCCGCTCGGCACCCTTCTCCTCGCTGCGCCCCACCACGGCGACGGTCGCCCCGGCCCGGGCGAGGCCAAGGGCCATCTCGCCGCAGAGCACTCCGGTGCCTCCGATGACGACGGCGGTCTTTCCCTCTAGCGAAAACAGTTCGTTGACGTATTCCATGCGCCACCCTTAGCCCAGACCGGAGTCTCTTCCAAGGCAAAAAAGGGGGCGACGCGGCACGGCGAGGACGGTCCTTGTCATTGCGCCGAATGCGGGCAAGGTTCCGGGAGCGGCGACCGATTCTTCGTTTCCAAGTCCGAAATCCGATCTACCTTCCCCCCCTATGGAATTCGTCTCAACCCGCGGCGGCGGCGACCCCGTCCCCTTCACCGAGGCCTTCGCCCGCGGGCTCGCGCCCGACGGCGGCCTCTACGTGCCGCGCCACCTCCCCGTGCTGCCCCAGACCATCCTCGTCGAGGACGCCATGCCCTACGCCGCCCTCGCGTGGGACTTCCTCAGTCTCTTCGACGACGAGCACGACAGCGACCATCTGATCGAGATCATCGACCGCAGCTACGGCAGCTTCAGCGACACGCTCAACGCGCCGCTGCAGCAGCTCGACGACAATCTCTTCGTTCTCGAGCTCTTCCACGGGCCGAGCCTTTCCTTCAAGGACTTCGGGCTCCAGTTGATCGGCAGCCTCTTCGAGGAGCAGATCGAACGCACCGGCGTGTCCATCAACGTGCTCGGCGCGACCTCTGGCGACACCGGCTCGGCCGCGATCCATGGCCTCGCCGGCAAGAAGGGCGCGCGCGTCTTCATCCTCTACCCGGCCGGACGCATCTCCGAGCTGCAGGAGCGCCAAATGGCCTGCACCGGCGCCGAAAACATCTTCCCCATCCCCATCGAGGGCACCTTCGACGACGCCCAGGCCATCGTGAAGGAGCTGATGGGCGACCTCGCCTTCAAGGAGAAGATGCGGCTCTCGGCGATCAACTCGATCAACGTCGTGCGCGTCCTCGCCCAGTGCGTCTACTACGTCCACGCCTTCACCCAACTGCCCCCCGACAACCGCGACGACGTGAACTTCGTCGTGCCCACGGGGAACTTCGGGAACATCTTCGCCGGCTGGATGGTGCACCAGATGGGCCTGCCGGTCGACCGCTTCGTCGTCGCGACCAACCACAACGACATTCTCTACCGGCTCTTCGCCTCGGGCGAATACAAGCCCGACCCCGTCCAGCCGAGCCACGCGCCCTCCATGGACATCCAAGTGGCCTCGAACTTCGAGCGCTTTCTCTACTACCACAACGAGAAGGACGCCAAGGCCACCCTCGCCCAGATGGAGCGGTTCCGGAAGGACGGCTCCGTCAAGATCGCCAACTTCAACGCCAGCAACTTCGGCGCGACCCGCAGCGAAGACGAGGATATCCTGCGCAACATCCAGCTCGTGAAGGAAAAATACGACTACGTCGTCGATCCCCACACCGCCTGCGGCTTCCAGGATCTCGACACCTCCTCGACCCACGTCGTCCTTGCGACGGCCCATCCCGCAAAGTTCCCCGCAGTCATCGAGAAGGCCATCGGCGAGACCCCGACCGATCCCTCGCTGGAGCGGATCAAGAAAAAGGAAATGGTGCGCCACCCGGTCGAGGCCAGCGCCGCGGCGGTGCGGGCCTTCCTCGAGGAGCACGGAATCTGAACGCGGCCCCGCCCTTCCGGCCCTTCCCATGCGATCGGTCCAGAGCATCCTCCTGCCCTGCCTCGCCGGATGTCTCGCCGCAGTCGCCTGCTCTCCCGCGACTTCCATGAGCGATCCCGCCCCTTCCGCCGGGGACTCCCGCCAAGCCGAACTCGACGCCCTCGTCGACTCCTTCGCCGGCGGCGGCGGCGCCCCCGTCACCGACGAGCGCGTCCTCGCGGCGATGCGGGCCACCCCGAGGCACCGCTTCGTGCCGCAGGAGCAGCAGGCCGGTGCCTACCGCGACCATGCCCTGCCCATCGGGCACGGGCAGACCATCTCGCAGCCTTCCCTCGTCGCCTACATGACGCAGGAGCTGAAGCCCGCAGCGGACGACCGCGTCCTCGAGATCGGGACCGGTTCGGGCTACCAGGCGGCCGTCCTTTCCCCTCTCGTCGCCAAAGTCTTCACCATCGAGATCGTCGAGCCGCTTGCGCAGCGGGCCGCCGCCGTCCTTGCCGAACTCGGCTACGACAACGTCAAGGTCCGGTTCGGCGACGGACATCTCGGCTGGCCCGAGGCCGCGCCCTTCGACGCCATCATCGTCACCTGCGCCCCCGACGCGGTGCCTCCCGCGCTCGTCGAGCAGCTCCGCGAGGGCGGGCGCATGATCGTTCCGGTGGGTCCGCAGAACACCGTGCAGGAACTCTACCTGCTGGAGAAGCGCGACGGCAAGGTCGAGCGCCGCTCCATCCTTCCGGTCCGCTTCGTCCCCATGACCGGCGGAGCGGTGGAGTGAGTTACCTTGCCGCGCGTCAACCGGCCGCGCCCCCGGGCGCGGCTTCTTCGGCAGGGAACCCGCGTGTCGGCAGCAGGGCGCGGCAGGCCGCCCCGCCTCCCTGCAGGAGGCGCCGCCATTCCTCTGCGACACGGCGCTGCAAGACGGCCAAGCCACCGTCGTCGATGTGGGCAGCTCTGCGGAACCGCCGCGCCTCGATCGCCCGCCCGTAGACGGCGAGGAGACGCTCCGCGCAGAGACGCCGGCCGAAGGCCTCGGCCCGGCGCCGCGCCGCGACGGCAAAGTCGGGGCGCTGCGGGTCCGACCG
>SLGN01000697.1 GCA_007123695.1 Verrucomicrobiales bacterium | reverse complement strand
TCCCAAACCGCGTCCCAAACCGCGTCCCAAACCGCGTCCCAAACCGCGTCCCAAACCGCGTCCCAAACCGCGTCCCAAACCGCGTCCCAAACCGCGTCCCAAACCGCGTCCCAAACCGCCTCCCAGCCTGTATCCCAGCCCGCTTCGACGGACGCAATGACGGACCTTTGAGCAATGCCATGCGGCAAAGTCCGGCAAAAGGGGGTATGGTGGGCCTTCCAACCCTCTTAGGTATGAAATCCATCGCCCTCTCCGCCCTCGCCCTCGCCTTCCTCCTGCCCGTCGCCGCCACCGTGCGGGCCGAATCCGCCTCGGAAATCGCAGCCGGTTTCGACAAGCAGAAGATCGCCGCCCTCGAGGCCTACCTCGAAAAGACCCCCGACGCTCCCGACGCTCAAGTTGCTCTGTCCCTCCTCGTCGACGCCCACATCGCGACCGGCGAGACCGGGCCCGTCGCGGATCTGATCTCGCGCCGCTACGCTCTGCTCGACAAGGGTCCCGGAGTCAACTTCGCCGAGATCGCCAACGAGATCGTGCGTCCCCTCGTAGAGACGGCGATGGCCTCGGGCGAGCGCACCGGCGCCAAGGAGCTGCTCGCGAAAATCCGCGAGGACTTCGCCGCCCACCCCGACAGCCAGCGCATCGGACAGTTCCTCGACCAGATCGGCGGCGAGCTGACTCTGCCCGGAGTCGGCGACACCATGGAGATCGCCTTCACCGATCTCGAAGGAAAGGACTTCGACCTCTCGAAACTGGGCGACAAGGTCGTTCTCGTCGATTTCTGGGCGACCTGGTGCGGCCCCTGCGTCGCCGAGATGCCCAACGTGGTCAAGGCCTACGAGAGATACCGCGACCAAGGCTTTGAAGTCGTCGGCATTTCCCTCGACGAGGACAAGGCGGCGGTGGAAAAGTTCATCTCCGACCGCAGCATGCCTTGGCCCCAGCACGTCGATGGCAAGGGATGGGAGAACGAATTCGCCCGCCAGTTCGGCATCCGTGGCATTCCCGCGACCTTTCTCGTCGGCAAGGGCGGCAAGGTCGTCGCCACCAATCTCCGCGGTCCCGACCTCGATGCCGCCATCGAAGAAGCGCTTGCCGCTCCGTGATCTCGTCCCGCCGGTCGAGACGTTTCGGTTTGAACGAAATTGCGTGTCGGGTTACTGTAGATGGAGATGGGACGCATAACGCTGGCATTTTTGTTGGTCGTGCTGATCGGGAATCCGGTCTGCTGCTGCGCCTTGGGCCATTGCGCTCCGTCCACCGAAGTCCGGACCGATTCCGACAGCCCCCTTCCCCCCTGCTGCCGCGCCAAGCTCGCCGAGCAGTGCCCCGATTCCGAAGAAGCGCCCGAGGGTTCGTGCCCCTGCCGGAACAACTGCCTCGCCACCGGCTCCGAGCCGATCCAGGCACCCGGAGCCCCGGTGGGCGTGCCGCTCCCGAGTCTGCGCCCGGTCGAGTCCTTCCATTTCCACGCCATCCTGCCGCCGCTGCCGCACACGATGCCCCCGACCGAGATCCGGTCTGTGGCGACCGCGCCTCCGGCGAGGATTCTCTACGGCGTCTTCCGGTGTTGATCCGCGAGGCGAACCGGAATGCCCGGCGTCGCGCAGCTTTCCGCCTCCACCGACCGGACGGAAGGATGCCTGATCGCCCGAAGCGGTCTTCCGGCGGGACTCGACCCGGTCGGTTTTTTCGAAAGTCCTTCGCGCGGATCCCCCGCAGGCGAAGGCACAAACTCATCCAATCCATTCAAATAGAAATCCACACGACTATGAAACACCTCATCATTGCTCTCTTCGGTGCCGCCGTCGCCTTCACCTTCACCACCGCCAAGGCGGAAGAGAAGACCTTCGAAGGCGAAATGTCCTGCGCCAAGTGCAACCTGAAGATCGCCGACTCCTGCGAGGACACCCTCAAGGTCGGCGACACCCTCTACCTCCTCGAGGAAAACGGAAAGCGCAAGACCAGCGAGCACGTCTGCTCCGGCTCGGCCAAGGCCAAGGTCACCGGCAAGGTCGAGGAGCGCGACGGCAAGCAGTTCCTCGTCGCCTCGAAGATCGAGGTCGAGTGATCCGTCCTTCGTCCAATCCTTCCGAGCTTGGTACGGGTCCCACGAACCCGTCCGGCGCCGGAAACACAAAAACGCCGTCCCGGTCCACCGGGGCGGCGTTTTGCTTGGCGACCGATCCGCCGAACGGTTCCGGCCGACCAAATCCGGGTTGACGGAATCGCTTCGCGGCGCTCCCTTTGCGCGAAATCCGTTTGAGCGCGCTCGCCGAGAATCTCGTTTCGCCCGTCGTCCTTTGCTTTGCCCTGGGAATCGCGGCCCGTTTGCTCCGCAGCGACCTGACAGTGCCCGAGCCCGTCTACCAGGGCCTCTCGATCTACCTCCTGCTCGCCATCGGGCTCAAGGGGGGCGGAGCGCTCGCCGAGACACCCTTCGCCGAAGTCTGGCGGCCTGCCTTCGCCACCCTCGCCCTCGGGCTGGCGACCCCCGTCTCGGCCTACTTCCTGATGCGGCGGGCGGGGCGCCTCGACCGCAGCGACGCCGCAGCCGTCGCGGCGCACTACGGATCCGTCTCGGTGGTGACCTTCCTCGCCGCGGTCGAGGCGGTGAAACGGCTCGGCGGCGAGACCGAGGGATATCTGCCGGCGCTCGTCGCCGTGCTGGAGGTGCCGGGCATCGTCGTCGCCCTGCTCTTCGCCAACGGAGCGGGAGGGGGCGGCGGAGGCCAGGGCTGGAAACGGGCTTTGCACGAGGTGCTCACGGGAAAAAGCATCGTGCTTCTCGTCGGTGGCCTCCTGATCGGCTGGGCCTGCGGACCTGAGAAACTCGAACCCGTCGCGCCCTTCTTCGTCGCCGCATTCAAAGGGGCGCTCTGCATCTTCATGATCGAACTCGGCCTCGCCGCCGGACGCCGCCTCCGCGATGCCGGCAAGGCGGGGGCGCGGCTCCTCCTGCTGGGGTGCGCCATTCCCGTGCTGCACGGCGCGGTGGGGGTCTTCGTCGGCACGCTGGCGGGCCTCTCGCCGGGCGGGGCCTCGGTTCTCGGTGCGATGGCGGGCAGCGCCTCCTACATCGCCGCGCCCGCCGCCGTGCGCGTCGCCCTGCCGGG
>SLGN01000425.1 GCA_007123695.1 Verrucomicrobiales bacterium | reverse complement strand
CGTCGCGGATGAGGTCGGTGCCGCAAATGTGGATGTAGGCGTCGTGCGGCAGCTTCACCCCGGCGAACTCGGCCCGGTTGTGCTTGGAGGTCTTGACGAGTTCCTCGGGCACGACCTTCTCCTTGAGGATGCGACGGTCGGAGTAGATGTCCTTGAGGAACAGATTGAGCGCCAGGATGCGCTGGCGCAGGCCTCGGTCGATGGTCTGCCACTCGTCAGCCGGAATGATGCGGGGAAAGGGGTCGAAGGGAAAGATCCGCTCGGTCCCCTGCCCGTCGGAGTAGACGGTGAAGGTGACGCCCTGCTTGAGGAAGGTCCGCTCCAGCGAGCGCAGGCTCGTCGCCATGCGGTCGTCGGTGAGTCCCGCAAAGAAATCGACTGTTTCGCGGTACATCGAACGCACTGCGCCGCCGGACTTGAAGGTTTCGTCGAAGAATTCGCCGGGTTCGTAGCTCTCGAATATCTCTTTCACCACCCCAAGCGTAGCATTTCGGATGCCAAGACTCAAGGGCAAGCGAAGGACAAAACATTCCAAGCCTCCCCCATCAAGGGCGCCCTGGCACCTTTTACCGTTGCCGGCTCCCCCGGCTGGCGAGGCCGCCTCTACCGGCTGAGATCCTCCTGCCGCAGGGTCCGGAAGCCCGCCTTGGAGAGCATCGCCATGCCGAAGTCGTGGTCCTCCAGTCCGAGGACGAGGGCGGAGCAGCCCTCGGGCTGGGTCAGCAGCGGATAGAGGAAATGGATGTTGGTTTCCGCATTGAGAAGGATGCGGAGGCAGCGGGGCAGTTCCTCGGGCCCCTCGCGGAAAGCGACCACGACCACATCCATGCAGTTGAAGGGGATGCCTCGTTCCATGAAGAGCGTCTCGACGGTGACGGGATCGCTCACTACGAGGCGCACCACCGTGTTGTCGATGGAATCCTGCACCGAAACCCCGAGCGCCACGACTTGGTTCGATCCGAGGAGGTCGAGGATCGACACGAACGCGCCCGGACGGTTCGGAAGAAAAACCGCGAACTGCCGTACCGGATCGCCCTCGGCGACGGCAGACGGAACATCATCTGTACTGGATTCGTCCATTTCGGAAACTCTGCGTGGACCGCAACTATACTCCGTCGTCAATTCCCTGTCTGGCACAAAGCGCGCCGCGTTGCAACGCAGTTCGGGAAGGATCGGCGCTACTCCACGGTGACGCTCTTGGCGAGGTTGCGGGGCTTGTCGACGTCACAGCCCCGGGCTACGGCGAAGTGGTAGGCGAGCAGCTGCAGCGGCACCGAGGCAAGCAGCGGAGTGAGGCATTCGTGGGTTTCCGGGATCCAGATCACGTCTTCGGCCAGCGCCTCGATCTCCGGCGACCCCTCGGTCGCGACCGCCACGACGGGGCCTTTCCGGGCGCGAATTTCCTCGACGGTACTCAGGTTCTTCTCGTAGACGGAATCCATCGGCATCACGAAAACGCTCGGAACGTCCTCGCTGACGAGCGCGATGATTCCATGCTTGAGCTCGGCGGCAGCGTGCCCGCTGGCGAAGATGTAGGAGATCTCCTTCATCTTGAGAGCTCCCTCCAGCGCCGTCGGGTAGTTGAACTGGCGACCGAGGAAGAGCATCCCCAGCGCCCCGAGATGCTTCCGCGCGATTTCCGCAACGGCGTCGGACTGGGCGAGGATCTGTTCCACCTTCGCGGGCAGCTCGCGGACGGCTGTGAGAAACCGCCGCCCCTCGTCGACGGAGAGGTGGCGCATGCGACCGAGCAGCAGGGCCAGCAGGGCCAGCACCGTGACCTGCGAGGTGAAGGACTTCGTCGCGGCGACGCCGATCTCGGGCCCGCAGTAGAGGTAGCTGCCGCCGTCGGACTCGCGCGCGATGGTGGAGCCGACCGTGTTGACGATGCCGAGGACGCGGTGCCCCTTGCGCTGCGCCTCGCGCAAGGCCGCAAGTGTGTCGATGGTCTCTCCGCTCTGGCTCAGCACGAAGACGAGCGTGTGCCGGTCGAGCGGAGAATTGCGGTAGCGGAACTCGCTGGCGAACTCGATCTCTGTCGGAATCCGTGCGAGATGCTCGATCAGGTATTCGCCGACCATGGCGGCGTGGGCTGCGGTGCCGCAGCCGCAGAGGACGATGCGGTCCACGTCGCGGAGCTCGCGCGGCGTCAGACCGAGTCCGCCGAGCACGGCGGATGCATGGTCCTCATCGAGCCGACCGCGGAAGGCGTTCCCGATCGAGACGGGCTGCTCGAAGATCTCCTTGAGCATGAAGTGGGGAAAGTCGCCCCGCTCGGCGTCCTCGGGGGCGAAATCGACCTCGCTGACCTCGTAGGACGCCGCTGCCCCGTCTAGGCGCTCCACGGTGAATCCGTCCTCCGAAAGCAGCACGAGGTCGCGGTCGTGAAGGTAGATCGCGCTGGAAGTGTGCGAGACGACCGCGCCGACGTCCGAGGCGAGAAAGTTCTCGCCCTTTCCCAGCCCCACGACAAGAGGGCTCCCGAGACGCGCCCCTACGAGGAATCCGGGGGCGTCGGCGTGCATCGCGACGACGCCGTAGGTGCCGGACACCTGCCGCAGCGATTCCCGCAGCGCGGCGGCGAGACGCTCGCGGGGATCGGTCGCCGCGCCCGCATCGTAGGTCTCCCCCACGAGATGGGCGAGGACTTCCGAGTCGGTCTGCGACCAGAAGACATGGCCCCGCCCCTCCAGGCGGCGCTTGATCGCCTGGTGGTTCTCGATGACTCCGTTGTGGACGAGGGCGAGCCGTCCTCCCGCGTCGAGATGAGGATGGGCGTTGGCATCGGTCGCTTCGCCGTGGGTGGCCCAGCGGGTGTGGCTGATGCCGCAGCTTCCCTCCACCGGACGGGACGCGAGCAGTTCGCAAAGCCTCGCGAGCCGACCGCTGCGCTTCCTCACCTCGAATCCGCCCTCTCCGTCCATCACCGCGAGCCCCGCGCTGTCGTAGCCCCGGTATTCGAGACGCCTCAGCCCATCGAGGAGGACCGGCGCGGCGGGGGATCGCCCCACATAGCCTACGATGCCGCACATTTTTTCAGGAAAAGATCGAGCAAGAGGGCGATCCTAGCGTCAATTCCCGGGGGAAGCAAAAAATTTCACGAAAACGGTGCCCGATCCCCCGGAAGCAACCTATGTTCCCACAGTCCCATGCGCAAGTCCACCCTCGACAACTCCATCAACAGCGTTCTCGCCATCATCATGGGCGGAGGACAGGGCACCCGCCTCCATCCTCTCACCCACAACCGCTCCAAGCCTGCTGTGCCACTCGCCGCGAAGTGCCGCATCGTCGATATCCCCATCAGCAACTGCATCAACTCCGGCATCCGGAAAATGTACGTGCTGACCCAGTTCAACAGCGAGTCGCTCAACCGCCACATCTCCAACGCCTACCGCTTCGATCATTTCGGCGACAACTTCGTCCACGTCCTCGCGGCGCAGCAGACACCGGGCCACGAGGAATGGTATCAAGGCACCGCCGACGCCGTGCGGCAGAACATGAGCTACTTTCTGGAGCGCCCCTACAAGCACTACCTCATCCTCAGCGGCGACCAGCTCTACCGCATGGACTTCCGGCGCCTCCTCAAGCAACATCTCGAGAGCCGCGCCGAGCTCACCATCGCCACCACGCCCGTTGCGCGTGAGCCGGCGAGGGCCTTCGGGCTGATGCAGACCGACGAGCAGCGCCGCATCGTCCGCTTCGTCGAAAAGCCGGGCTCCGACGACCCCCTCCTCGACCAGCTCGCGATGCCCCCCTCGCTTGTCGCTGCCACCGGGCTCGATCCCGGCGAAGAGCGTTTCCAGGCCTCCATGGGCATCTATCTCTTCAACCGCGCAGTCCTGGAAGAGGCACTCGCCAACGACTCCCCGGACTTCGGCAAGCACATCATCCCCGGCCTCATCGGCGAACGCAAGGTCCACAGCTTCATCTTCGACGACTATTGGGAGGACATCGGCACCATCGCCTCCTACTACGAGGCCAACCTCGAATGCACCAAGATCGTTCCGAAGTTCAACTTCTTCGACTCCGACAACCCCATCTACACGCGGGCTCGACTCCTCCCCGCCAGCAAGATCAACAACGCCGTCATCGAAGAGGCCCTGCTTTCCGACGGCTGCATCATCACCAGCGCCACCATCCGCCGGTCCATCATCGGAGTGCGCTCAGTCATCGAGACGGGCTGCGAGATCACCGACAGCATCGTCATCGGGTCCGACTACTACGAGAAGGTGCGCATCGAGAACGGCAAGGAAGTCTCGCGTCCCCTTCTCATCGGCGAGGGAACCCGCATCCACCGGGCCATCATCGACAAGAACGTCTCCATAGGGCGAAACGTCCTCATCCACCCCGGCGACCGGATCAACGAGGACAACCGTTGGTGCTGCATCCGCGACGGCATCGTCGTGGTCCCCAAGGGCACCGTCATTCCGGACGACACGGTAGTTTGAGAGCTTGCGCGGAGGGGAAGCGCGGGGAAATCCCTGCGGCAGCCCCGGCACCCCCGGTTTCGCTCTGCTCCGCTCAGGGCTCCAGCAGACCATCGCGCGCCACCGTCAGGACTTCGTCACTGGCGACATCCTTGATCACCACCGCATTCGGACGAATGTCGAGCACCTGGTAGTCGCGGGCTCCGATGTGGGGCTCGGTCGTGCGGAACACGTCGCCTGCCTTGACCACGTAACGGTATTGCGAACTCGGCGCGGTGAGCACCGCGTAGGTGTCGGCGGTCTGGCCCGCCGCGTCCTTCACCAGCAGATGGGTCGACCCGCTGCGGGTGTCCTCCAGCTCGACGCGCGAAACATCGACCATGCGACCCTTGCCCTCCTTCGAACTGACGAAACGCGGGCTGACCTCGCGCACGCGGTAGCTCGTGCCGGGAATCGTCCCCCCCGGCTCCACCGCCACGATGGCGCCGTCGGCGTCGAGCCGGCGAACCGACGCGGTCGACCCGCTGACGCCCTCGACGACCACCGGCAGGGGCTCCTCGTGATAGGCGGCGAGGACCATTTCCCGCACCGGCGCCTGGCTCGGGCTGCGGGCATGGATCGTCGATCCGTTCAGAGCCACGAGCGGCTTGGACTTCGACTCTTCCCGCACGCGACGGGCCACGCCAGGAGAGGAAACTTGCGCCAACATCGCCGGGGCGCCCGGTCCCGCGCCGTAGGCCGGCTCGGCTCTAAGCCGGCCCTGCGGCTCCGGCTCATCGACCGGAACCGCCCGCACCGCCGGTGAAGCCACCCCGCTCCCGCTGCCAAGCACGGTCGCAGGCCCGGTCCCGCTCTCGGTCTTCGTCTCGGCAAGTTCGCCCCCAGGCGCGGCCCGCTCTTCCGCCGCAGCGGCGGCGGCGGACTCCGCAGGCTTCCCGCCGACGGCGGCGTCCGCCCCCTGCTTCGTTCCGTCCGAAACCTTTGGCGCCCCCGCCTTGACGATGGCGGCTTCTTTCTCCACCGGCTGAGTGGACGCCAAGGCGATCGTCCGCTCGGGCTCGCCGGCCAGCGGCATTCCCTCCAGCAGCGTCTCCTCCACGCCGCCCCTCACGAGCGCCTCGCGCGCGTCCGACATCTCTGCAGCGGTCCGCGCGCCTTCGGGCGATGCACCCCATTTCTCCGGCTGACCGATCAGCGAAGAAACCGATTCGTGCCCCGCCGTCATCGCCAGTCCGGAGGCGGTGCGGTTGTCGGGATCGACCGCGAAGGGATTGGCATGGTTTTGGAGCAATACGCGAACCGCCTCGAGCCGACCCGACTCGGCCGCGATCATGAGCGGAGTCCTGCTCTCGGGGCTGCGTGCATTGATGTTCGCACCTTGGCCGAGAAGAACGTTGATGACTGCGGGATCGCCGCTGAAGCTCGCCACGAGCAGTGCGTCGTCGAGTTCGGCCGCCGTAGCGCTGGCCGACAGCAGAGAAACCACCGCAGGGTGACCGTTGAAGGAGGCGAGGGAAAGAGCGCTCCAGCCCTCCTTGTCCCGCACCGAAGGATCGGCGCCGCGTGCCAAGAGCATGCGCGCGACCTCCTCCAAGCCCTTGCCCGAGGCGAGAAGGAGAGCATCGCGACCGACCCCGTTGATCTTCTGCGGATCCGCGCCAAGCCCGAGGAGCCGCTCCACCGCACCGAGCTGTCCTCCGCCCGCCGCCCGCATCAGAGCCGTGTTCCCCGCCGCGTCCGCTTCGTCGATGTCCATGCCTGCAGCATGGAACAGCTCGATCCCCGCCACGTCCCCGGCCGCCGCAGCAAGCAGCAGGTCGCGATGAGTCAGCTCGTAGCCTTTCGCGTCGAGTTCCTTGACCAGCTTCGACTGCGGGCTGCCGCAACCGACAAAAAGCAAGGCACCGAAGGCGAGTCCAAGCGAGAGTCTCAGAGTGGAAGGAAAAACATTCATGGGGCGAAATTTCATAAATTCGATACGGTTTGGAATTTAGACTAATTTTTGCTATTTTGACAATCCTTTATTCTAGGAAATCCAAACAATCTCGTTCCGGACTGATCTCGCTGCCGATCCCGTCCCCGCACTGCATTAGGAGCCTGGTGAAAACCCCCGGAATGGAAAACTGCGAGCCACGATTTCGTCTGGCAAGGCGCGAGGAAGGAGTGGAGCGGGCTCCACGAACGAGGAGCAACGAAGCCAGTCGGGAAATGGGCCGCGGCACGAAGGGACCGCTCCCATGGAGTCGGTGAAGCCGCTGACGTCAATGCTCCAAACCATCGAGGATTTTTTGTGTCGGGGTTCTTCAACAGGCTCACAGGGGGAGGATCTTCGCCGACGACCGACCGGAGAATGCTCCTTCGAAGTCACTGGCTGCACCCAACCCCTCGCGGGCTTCCTTCTTCGGCCTGGGATGCTGGAAGCGATCCGGGAAAAGCGCCCGGGACTGCCGTCCGTTTCGGGCCGGCTTTCAGGACGCAAGACCGCTAACCTCCAAGGGAGGGTCCGAACCCCCGGAACGGATCGACTCGCCCGCGCGATCACAAGATTTCATGCTCCGACACGGTGACGGGTGGGGTTCGACCCTCTCAAAGCAGTAGATTCCTTCGAGCCGCCGAGCCTCCTCCATCAGCCTCTCGAGGTCGGCCAGCATTCGTTCCTTCCGGGTCCGTCGTGCCACCGTCTGGCGGCAAAAGCGCCGAAAGGATCGCCACATCTCCGGCAATTTCACGCATATGATCAGAAAAAGCACGAAGAAACAAACCAGGAAAAAGGATGCGTAGATCGTGGAAACGGCAGCCATGGCGCAGACGCAGGAAAAGCGGATTTCATAATAATAATAAATTTTAAGAAATCAATAAAAATTTAGATCTTTTTACCAAAAGTTTCTCCGAGCCTCCTGCTCAACTTTTCGGGAGGCTCGGCGTAGACGAGTTCTCCCGAGGCGAAAAAGGTCTTTTCCAACTCGGCGCGGCGGTGTTCGCAGAGTCCGATCAGCGCGAGGACTTCGTGCCCGATCCGATCCGTGGCGTTGCCGTCGAGCAACGCATCCTCCAGCACGGCGATGTCGTGGTGCTCGCCCAAACTTGAGCCGAGCGCTTCGGCGAGATCGGCGAGCTCCGCAAGTGGGTCCGGAACGACGCGGGAGAGCAGACGGCAGTGGAATAAGAAATACTTGGTCCGCTTCCGCCAATCGTGGCAGTCGTGCGGATCCCGGGTGAGACGCGACGTCTCGAACAATTCGGCCCCGGCCCGGTAGTTCGCGACGACGGCGGCAACGACGGCGGAAGGTTTCACCCTCGCCCAGTCCCAACGCCGGAAAATCCCGCTCGCCTCCCGGAACTCGACCGCCGCCGTTTCCGCCCGGGCGAGGAGATCCGGGCCGTCGAGAATCCTGCGATGGTGCCTACGGAGACGCCGAAGCTCCGTTTTCCCAGTCTCCCCGCAGCGCGGCGCGCCCTTGCTCGCGAGGATGGCGGACAGGGTTTGGGCGAGCACCAGGGAATCGCGGGCCGGGGCCAGCCGTCTCGCCGCGTCGCGGACGAGGCGGTTGGCCCTTGCGATGGCGCCGCCGCCGCCGGCGATCGGTCGGGCCAGCAACAGCAGGGCTCGGATCCGCTTGCCATGCCGCCGCGTTTCGTGGACGGCATGGTCGGGGTCCGCTCCGAAGCCTTCGAGAGCGTCGATGGCCCCTGCGGTCTCGGCAAGAAGAATGCGGCGGCACTCTTCCCCCACCGCGACCTCGGGAGAAATCGAAAAGCCGGGAGAGGATTCGTCCATTTCCTGTCGTCTTCCCGACACCCTAGGGCTGCGGCGGGTCGGGCCAGCAGGGCCCGCTCAGTCCACCTGCCTGAGCTGCAAGGTGTCGATGACCTTCCCCTCGGCGAGGGCGTTGGTGATGACCACGAGCCACTCTCCGTTTTGGACCCAGCCACGGGACTTGAGGCACTCGAGAGCGTCGAGAATGGTTCGCTCGGGATCTTCCGAGAAAGGCATGAAGAAGGGCTCGACGCCCCAGGGCAGGAGAAGCTGCCGGAAGATCGGATCGACGTCGGTGAAAGCGTAGATGGGCACGCCGAAGGGGCGCAGGGCCCCGAGCACGTAGGCGAGGAAGCCGCTTCGGGTGAAGACGACGATGCCGGAGTTCCCCTGCCCGTTCTGTTCGAGCTCCCGCGCGAGGACCGCCGCCGAGCGCAGCATCATGGCCTTTGGTTCGCGCAGCACGATGCGCTCGTTGAGGCCCCTCTGCACGGTCGGCTCGATGCTGTTGATGATGCTCTTGAGGACGTGGACCGTCTCCAGCGGGTAGGCCCCCACCGTCGTCTCGCCCGAGAGCATGATGGCGTCGGCCTGCTCCCGCACCGCGTTGGAGACATCGCTGATCTCGGCCCGGGTCGGCATCGGCGAGGAGATCATCGACTCGAGCAGGTGCGTCGCGATGATGACCGGCTTCCCGTCGGCCTGGCAGGCTTCGACCAGCTCGGTCTGCACGAGCGGCAGCCGGTGGTAGTCGATCTCGATGCCGAGATCCCCCCGGGCGACCATCACGGCATCGGCGGCGCGGACGATGGAAGCCATGTTCCTCACCCCCGCCTGCTCCTCGATCTTGGCGACGATGCGGGCCTCGGAGCCGAGATCCCGGAGCAGTCGGCGCAGCGTGTGGACGTCCTCGGCCTCGCGCACGAAGGAAAGCGCCACGAAGTCGATGCCGCTCTCGACGCCGGCCGCGAGATCAGCCTTGTCCTTCTCGGTCAGCGCGGGCAGGTTCACCTGCACTCCCGGCAGGTTGATGTGCCGCTTCGATCCGAGTTCGCCGGGGGTGAGGACCTCCAGCCGCACCCGCTCCCGGTCCTTCTCGAAGACGCGCATGCGGATGAGGCCGCTGTCGACCAGCACCATGTTGCCGATCTCCAGGTCGCCCGGCAGGCCGGGATAGTTCACCGAGACGGAGGGCAGGTCCCCGGTGGGCTCCGCCTCCTCGATGTGGAATTCGATGCGGTCGCCGACGGACAGGCTGATGGGGCGGCCAACCTTCCCGGTCCGGATCTCCGGTCCCTTCACGTCCATCATCACCGCGACGTGGCGCCCGACTTCCTGCGACGCCTCGCGGATGAACCACATCGCATCCTTCACCCACTGGTGCGTGGCGTGGGCCATGTTGAGACGCAGGATGTCGACTCCGCCGCGGATGAGCTTGGCAAGCATCTCCTTGGAGTCGGTCGCGGGCCCGAGGGTGGCGATGATCTTCGTATGGCGGTAGGGCGCGGACATGCAGGGATAGAAGGGAGGAAGGGTGCGTGACGACCAGGGCTCGAGGCTTTCGAAGATGGCCGAAAGCAGGAAAAGGGCCAGCCCGGAATGGCGAGGAATGGTGAAAATTTGTCCAAACCCGCCCGGCGGATGAACGGATCTGGACCATCCCCCACCAAGCCTGCATTGAATCTGCGACCAATCTGGCGGGAAGTTTGCTTCTCCACCATTGCGGAAACGCGAAAGACTCCCGAAACTTCCCGGCATGACCTCCATTCTCGACAAGCCCATCGTGCTCGTTCTGAACCGGAACTGGCAGGCGATCAACGTCCGAACTCCGGCTGAGACCGTCTGTCAGATGGTCACCGACACGGCCACGGCGCTGGACGTCCGCGACGACGGAAGCATGGTGCCGACGAAGTGGGAGGAATGGCGGTCGCTACCGGTCCGGGAAAGCGATTTCTCGATCGGAACGACCCGCGGCGAGATCCGCGTGCCGACCGTCGTGGTGCTGGCACGCTTCGCCAAGGTCCCGATGAAGCGGCCCAAGTTCAACGCGCGCAACCTCTGGGAGCGCGACGGGGGGCGCTGCCAATACACCGGCCGAGCCCTGCGCCCGGGAGAAGGCAACATCGACCACGTCATGCCTCGCTCGCGGGGCGGCGCGACGAGCTGGGAAAACTGCGTCCTCGCCGCCCGCGACGTGAACGCGCGGAAAGGAAGCCGCACCCCCGAGGAAGCGGGCCTGCGCCTGCTTGGCGAACCGGTCGCGCCCCGCGCCCTGCCCGCCACCCTGCTGCTGCGCAACACCCACGGGATCCCGGAATGGGAGCCCTTCCTGAAGTCGTGAGGAAACGGCGCCCGGCGCTGGCAGGAGTGCGACGCCCCACCCCTACCGGTCCGGAAGCGATTCGCGGAACTGCTGTAGACGCGAGTAGTCGAGACCCGGCGGGCGGTTCTCGAGAAGCCAGTCAAGATCCTCCCTCGCCCCTTCCAGCTTGGCCGTCTGGACGCGGAGGATGGCCCGCTGGAAGCGCTCGTAGGCGGCATCGGGCTGGATCGCGAGGAGCAGCTCGAGGTAGTCCTCGGCCTGCTCGGGGGTGCGGCGCCGGTTGATCTCGAGATCGACGAGGTTGCGCAGCATGCGCACGGCGATGCCGCGCGGCTCGGCCGGCTGGAAGATCGCGGGGTCGACCGCGGCCCCTGTCGCGGCGCGGGTCTCGCGGGCCGCCTCATTCCTGGTGAAGGAGCCGCCGCCTTCGAAGACGTCGAAGAACACCACCTCGCCCTCCTCCTCCTTGGACGGGTGCCAGGCGACCATGAACTTGCCCGGCAGCGCCGCCCCGTGCACCCCGGGGATGCCGAGCCTGCGGGCCAGCTCGACGAAGATCACGCTGAGGGTGATGGGGAGACCCTCTCGGTCGTCGAGGACGCGGTTCACGTAGCTGTTGGCATGGTGGTAGTATTCCCCGCGGCTGCCGTGGAAGCCGCATTCGCTGAAGAGGAAGTCCCTCAGCGCCTCGGCCCGTTCGCGCGGCCCGCCCTCGGGCGCGGCGTCGCGCAGCCAGTCGCCCGACTCCCTCACGAACTGGGCGAAGACGGTGCGGTAGTGGCTCAAATCGAGGTCCGGGTCGTCGATCCGCGCGATCTGGAGACCGACCTCGAAAAGATCGACCTCGGAGGCGGGACGGTCGAGAGCCATGATTAGCTCCCGCTCGACGGAGGCGCGGTGCACCCCGCCCTCGAGCGACTTCAGGTCGGCGATGCGGCGCTCCAGGTCGGCGACGGTCTCGCGCAGGTAGCGACGGCCCGTGTCGCTGTCGCGGCTGAGCTCGTCGAGGGCCTTTTCGCTGGCCCCCTCCTTCGCGACACGCTTGACGACCGCGCCGAGACGTCGGCGCTCGTCCTCGGGAAGCGGCTGAGCGGAGAGATCGCGCCCCACCCGGAACTCGCGGAATTCCGCCACGGTCTGGCGGAATTTGCAGAGGCCCACCTTGCCGCCGCGCAGTTCGTCGTCGGGCAGATCG
>SLGN01000491.1 GCA_007123695.1 Verrucomicrobiales bacterium | reverse complement strand
GGTGGTCTACGGGGGATACCGCAGGTCTCTGGGTGCCCTTTGGGCGGCGGTGCTGACTTCGGTGATCTTCGTCCTGATGCACGTGAGCGAGCTGATCCACTATCCGCCGGGCTTTCTTGGGGTAGGCGGGCTCGCCGTGGCGGCGCTGTGGTGCCGATTGCGCTGGGGGGCGATCGGGCCCGCGATCTCCGCCCATTTCGCCTACAATTTCACCATCGTGGTCGCCTTCCTCGTTTCGACCGAGTCCTGACGCTTTCTCGTCTCGTCTCGTCTAGTCTAGTCGAGGATGAGGGTGCCGGGACCGCTTGGCGTAGCGGGGCGCGGGCGGGGCGCGGACGGATCTCTCGGCGGGGTCGGCTTGGAGGGTGGTCCGGAGGGTTGGAAGACGCGGATGCCCGGGATTTCGGGAGGGTGCTCCTCGATGGCGATTTCGGTTTCGCCGGAGGTCTTCTGGGCGGCTAGGGCGGTCTGGAAGACGGCGATGGTCCACGGTTGGAGCCGCGACGCGCCCCATTCGCGCCGCTCTGCGGTGAGTTTTTCAATGAAGTCTTTCTTCGCCGCCTCGTCCTTGATGTCGTCGGGGACGGCGGCGGCGACGCGGGCTTCGAGTTCGGAGTGTTCCTTGTTGCGTTCGCCGACGAGGTAGGGACCGACGGCGTCGGCGAGGCGCCGGTATTCCTCGGTGGGCAGGGAACTGAGGTCGTAGCGGGTGGTCTCGCGGGGGGGCAAGGCACGCGGCTCGAGCTTGTCGGCGTCCCACACGGCCCAGCCTGCGGGAATGCGGAAGGTCTCGGACTTGGACCGGGCTTGCAGGTAGGTGTCGAAGCTGTCGGGAGCGACGTGGTAGTAGAAGAGGGTGCGGCGGTTGACCGAGGCCTGCTTGCAGACTTGTTCGAAGGCGGAATTTCCGGCGAGGAACTCCTCGGGCGTCCAGCCGCCGTCCTCCTTCATCTCGAGAGCGACCTTGATCTTGTCGCCGCTGGAGGCGGAGATGTGGTAGGCGAAGTCTTTGGGGCCGAATTTGCCCTCGCCGAAGAAGGCGAGGATCTTTTTGAGGTCGTAGCGGAACTTCCCGACAGACAGCTGGGCCTCTTCGTTGGAGCCGAAGATGCGGTCGACGACCGAGGCGGAGCGACCGGCCTCGCCGGCGCGGTTGGTCCAGACGGGCTTGAGGGCGTCCCATTCCGACATCGACTCGCGGTCGCGACGGCTCATGCGGAAGCGCTCCGTCTTGGGCAGGAGGCTGCCGGAGTCGCTCCGCTTGGGGGTGTTGATGGCGTAGGTGTAGGAGCCGATGGCGGTGCCGGTGAAGGCGAGGTCGGTGAAGTTCTGCTCGATGACGTCGCGGATGCGGAAGACGTGCTCGTAGGGGTCGCCGATGTGGTAGAGGCGTCCTCCCTTGCACACGAAATAGAGCGCCTTCGACTCGGCGTCGGCGATTCGGGGGTTGGGCATGAGGACTTCCTTCGCCTTGGGCGGTTCCGGCGCGGGGTTTTCGACGAGAAGGGCGGCGAGTTCGCGGTTGCGGGCGTCGGCGGTTTCGACCTTGGTCTCGTTCTCGGTCTTGGCGGTTTCCTGCTCCTCGACCTTGCGCTGCCATTCGGCAATGTCGGAAGTCTTGTCGAGAAGGTCCTCGTTGTCCTTTTCGAGTTCCTCGATCTCGACGGCGATCTGCTTGGCCTCCTCGGGGGTGGGCAAGTTGTCCTCGGTGCGCTGCTTCACGACCTTGAGTTCCTCGAGATTCTTGAGGGTCTGCTCGCGGCTCGCGCGCATTGACTCGAGTTCCTCGACACTGACTTGGGGCAGGTTCTCGACGATCTTCTTGACGGCGGCGCTGATCCCGAGGCTGCTCATGATGAGGATGAGCAGGAGGATCCCGACCACGTTGGTGAGCGCGTCCATCAGCGAGTCCATGCTGCGCTCTTCTTCGGCTCTGGCTCGTCTTCCCATGCTGCTGCGGAGTTCCGGTGTGTTCGGGGATCAGGGTTCGAGATACTGGGCGAAGAGCTGGAGGTCCACCTTGCCCTCGCCGGGGAGGGGGAGCCGTCCGGGGATGATCTGCGAGCCCCTGGCGCTGTTGAAGCCGCTCACCACCGAGGTGGCCTCGCGCAGGGTCTTGACCGCGCCGGGGGTGCCGCGCACGAGAAAGATGAGGCGGTTCTGCGATCCCGAGGCGATGTTGGTGAGCAGCTCGATGAACTCCTCGCTCTGGTTGAGGGAGGCGACGGGGATCATGTTGGGTTCTTCGCTGAGGCTGCGGTGCAGGTAGACGCCGCGCTCGGAGATCTCGGCGAAGAAAGGGCGGGTGGCCCCGCTGCTGCCGCTGGGGCGTACTTGGAGGGCGGCGGGTTGGGGTGGCTCGGCCCGCTTGGCGAGTTCCTCTTCCTTCTTCTTGATCTCCTCCTGGAGGAACTTCTCGTCGGCGACGAGCTTCTTGTTGGTGTCTTGCAGCAGGTTGAACTTGGCGATGAGCTCCTCGCGGCTCTTGTCGACTTCCTCCTGGTTTTCGAGGAGCTTTTTCAAAGTGATGAGCTTGTCGCGCACGGCGATGACGTCGCGGTTCTGCTGGATGAGGTTCTCGATGAGTTGCCGCAGTTTGTCGAGGTCTTCCCGCTTTTCTTCCTGGTCGCGCTTCAGCATCACGTATTCCCGGGCGCGCTCGACCTCCTCGGGCGTCTTGCCCTCCTCGCGGTTCATCGCGATGAGGTTGATCACCACGATGATGAGGGTGAGGCACCCGATGATGCAGATCAGGATGCTGAGGAAGGGGAAGAGGTTGACCGATCCCCCGCTGTCTTTGGCCCGTCTTGCCATCGTTTCTTTTGTCTCTTGAACGGATCAGCCGCGGCTGAACCAGCCTTTTTTCTGCACGACGACCTGCTTGCCGTTTAAATCCTTGAGCACGGCGTTGAGATTTCGGATGCCCTCGGCGAGCGAGGCGACCTGGGAGTCGAGGGAGCGGTCGAGCTTTTGCTCGTACTTCTGGGTGCGCTGGTCGATGCCCTCCATCTGCTTCTCGATGGCCGCGGCGACCTTTTCGTATTGGCTGGTCTGCTTGCCGAGGTTCTCGGACATGGCGCTCTGCGCCTTTTCGAAGCGACCCATGATCTCCTTCTGGTTGCTGGC
>SLGN01000036.1 GCA_007123695.1 Verrucomicrobiales bacterium | reverse complement strand
GCGATTGAATCCCACTTGCAACCGATCATTGCCGCTTTCCACGATCGCCCGGCGCACCAATTCCAATCCCGCGCGATCAAGGGCCAACGGTTTCTCGACAAACACCGCTTTACCCGCGCGCAACGCGTCCGCCGTAATCGCCGCATGCGACGCGTGGCGCGTCGCAATCAAGACGGCGTCAATCTCGGGATGGAGGGCGAACCAGCGCAGCACGAAATCGACGGCTCCGGGGCAGAAGAGATCGTCCGAATTGAGGTAGGCCATCACGTCGTCGGGCCCGCAGTCGAGATGGGAAAAGCCTTCGGCGATGGCGGCGGCCTGGCCTTTGTCCGGTTTCGACTGCCAATGCTTCAAGCGGTCGGCCCTCGCCTCGATCACCGCGACGCTGTCGTCGCGCGATCCCCCGTCCATCACGATGTAGTCGATGCGGGTCCCCTCGCCGCCCGAGACGCTGTCCATCGTCGCGCCGAGGAAATGTCCCTGGTTGAAGGAAGGCGTCACCACGGTCAGCTTCGGCAGCACGCGATCCCCGGTTTCGGGCAGCGGAAGCTCGTCGAAAACGACGGGCCGAGGCGGGTGCTGGAAGAGGGAACCTATCGAGCCGCCGTCGGCAACCGCATAGGCCCAAAGGGCGTGGCGCAGACCTTCCGAGAATCCATGGCGCCAAGCCGCCCTCGGTCCATCGGTCTCGGCGACACGTTCGAAGCGGGACCAGCCGCCGGAAAGAAAATAATGGACGAGCCTCGGCGAAACGCGATAGGCGAGCCTCGCAAGCCGATGCATCGCCCCCGCGACCAGACTGCAGAAGCGGTTCCGTAGGGACCGAAGTGCCCGCCGCAGGTAGCTCGGGTCGAGCGAAGAGACCGGGAAGCAGTCGCTCCCGAGCGGCTCCCATTCGCCGTCGTGGAATCTCGCCTCGAAGTGGAGTACGCACGCGCTCGCCCCCACCGGCATGCGCTCGACGAAATCGAAGCTCCAGGTCTCGCCCGGAGCGGAATCGACGAAGACGCTCTCTCGCACCGCACTTCCTCCGCTCCGCTCGATGCACAGGCGGATCCGCCGGTCGCGCCAGCGCTCCGCTTTCGCAACCGACCCATTTTCGGAAACGGGGAGGAACTCGCCAACAAAACGGTACCTCGCGAAGACCAACAACGGAGTCTCGGGCAGCTTGAGCTTGACCAATTTCGACATGGTTCGGTTGGACGGTTTCAGCTTCCCTAGCCGGGCGGGAGCCCCCGTTCCTAGTCGATCTCGTAGCCTCCGCGCCGCAGAGTCTCGCCGAGCCTTTCGCGGACGAACTGCGCCAGCTCCGCGCTGGCAAAGCGTCTCCAGTCCCCCGGCAAGCCCTGTCTGCCGTGCGAGTTCGGGTCGATCTCGCCGAGGTTGCGCCCGAACTTCCGCTCGAAGGAATTCGCCTTGATCGCCCCTTGCAGCGCCGCCTCGTCGAACTCGAATCCGCAACGGTGCAGGACTGCGGGCAAGCCGCGCCCCCCGTCGGCGATCAAGTCCTCGTAGCGGACCACGGTGGCGCCCGACTCCAGCCAGCTCTCCTGAATGCGCTGGATCTCGGAATGCCGGGTCCGGATCGTGTGGAAAACGCCCTCCTCGTCGCCCATCCCTTGGACTTCCTCGCGGAAGGCGAGGATGTGGGGAAAGCCCTCGGCCGTGTGCGAATAGCGCATCGAGAAGTAGAGCGAGACGAGGGCGTCGCGGATGTCCCTCAGAACGAAGAAGACCGGCTGGCCCGCCGTTCCCTCCAGCGCATCGAACTCGGCCTTGCCCAGAAAGATCGCCGGATAGATCCGCCCCGGAGCCCAGGCGTAGTGCTCGGTGCGCCGCCCGAAGCGGCGGTGGACCCGCTCGCCGAAGGCGGTCAGCAGGATGTCGGCGATCCAAGTGGAGCCGGCCTTGGCGTGGGTGACGTGGTAGAGGTTCTGCATGGGGCCTTCGGTTCAGCTGCCGGCCGGATCATGGTTCAGGATCGGATCGCTCTTGGTGAATTTGGGATGGTAGGGGCGTTTGTCCAGTTCCTGCGAAACCCCCCGCCCCACGCGGTCCACCGAAAACATGGCATTGCCGCCGTCGATCACCATTCCGGTGAACCCGTTGTGGTAGTTGCGCAAGTTCATCTGCGACGGCTGGTAGCCGGAGACCGGATACTCGTCGGTGTCGAAGCGCCCGAGGACGGCGTCCCAGTGCCGCACCGGAGCGACCCGGCAGCAGGCGTTGACGCCGCCGAGGTAGACCTTGCCGGTGCGCTCGCCGTCGCGCACGGGGTAGAGGTTTCCGTCCTCGAGGGCCTCGTAGCGGACGAGGTCCTTCCAGCATTCGAGGCAACCGGTGAAGAGGCCGAACTTCATGCCCGTGGGCGCGGGCTTGCCGTAGTAGGTCTTCATCGCCTCGATCATCTTCGGGATGAAACCGGGACGATAGCCGTGGTCGTCCTCGATCGACGCGATGTATTCGGGGGCGTAGAGAGTGCGCCCGAGATCGAGGGCCAGGTTGCGGGAGCGCGCCTGGTCGAGACGCGAGGAGAAGACCACGAAGACCTCGTCGCACTCGAAGCCCTCGATGAAACGCCGGATCTCGGCGCGGTTCCTGACGCTGCAGTCGTGGACAACGAGCGCCGAACCGGTCGCGACAGTCTCCTCGACGATCGAGGGAAGCGTCAGCTTGATGGTCTCCAAGTCCTCGAAGGAGTTGAAGACGGTGAGAAAATCTCTTGGAATCATGGGAAATAGGAAAGTCGGTCGCCGAGTCTTGCCCGCGAATCGCGTGCGGGTAGCTGAGGATCTCGTTTCATTCCTCCAAGCGAGTCATTCCACAGACCATCGGCCGATGCAAGGCGCAGTCATGAACCCATCGAATCTTCCAAGCGCGGCCGCGGACGATGGACGAGAAACTCCGACCTATTCCTAAGCCTCCCCGTCTCCGCTCTCGGTTGGGCTCTTGCGAGGGAGGTGGCGCTCGCCGCAATGCGACAGTTGGCCCAGTTTCCAGGGATGCAGAAGGAGCAGGCCCACTCGATAGGACCACGATTGCCGCAGGCTCTTAATCTCCCGCTCACCTCGCCCGACCCGTGCGAGAAGATCGTCAAGCTTGGCTTCCGCCTGCTTCAGCTTCTGCCGGGTC
>SLGN01000557.1 GCA_007123695.1 Verrucomicrobiales bacterium | reverse complement strand
GCCGGCGGTGGGCTGGATCTGCAGGGAACGGTCGAACATCGGATCCACGAAGACCAGAGCCTTGCTCTCGTAGAGCGGCTTCGCAATGAAAAACGCGTAGGCAAGGGCCAGCGCCACGCCCGCAAGGGGCAGCAGTACGAGCCAAAGCCGACGCCGCCTCAGTATCCCGGCGAGGTCGTCGAGATCGAGCAGGGGCGAGACCTCGACGAGATCCCAATCCCGGCTCCGGGCAGGTTCGGGACGGACGGCAGGGAGGGGACGGGTGGTGAGCGCGTGCGACGACATGACTTGGAATAGGTTCGTTCGGATAATTTCCAGAAAAAGAGGAAATTTTTAAAAATTAGTTGAACCAACTGGAAATGCAATCATAATCTGAGAATAATCGCAATTTCGATACTTAATCCCGAAAATCCGAAACACCCGCTCCTATGATCTCGAACCGCTACTATGGCTTGATCCGGCTCCACTTCCTGATCAAGATCGCCGGCAGCCTCGCCCTGCTCTGGGGCGCCGTCTGGACCCTGCACCTCGCCTTCTACGGTCCCGAGCTGCGGCCCTCGAACTACTCGTGGCTCTCCTTCCTCGTCCCGGCCGCCTCGGTTTTCGAATACCTCGTGCGGGAGAAGCGCCTCCGTTCCCTCGGCGGCCTCTCGCGGTCGCAGATCTGGAGCATCACCCAGCGCGAGATCCTTTTCGTCCTCGTGGCCATATTCGGCGTCATCGTGATGAGCCGCGACGGGACGCTCTCGCGTGCCTTCCTCGGGCTCTACTTTGTCTCCCACACCGTCTGGACGGCCTGGATGAACCAGGCCGGCTACCGCCGCCTCCACCGCGCCCTCTACGCCAAGCCCCGCCGCAACCTCGACGGATCGGCCCCGAGCCACCCCGCCAACACCGTCGTGCTCGCCCCGGCCCGCGAGATCGAGCGCGATGCCGCCCTGCATTTCGACGGATCCATTCCCGGCGCGGAATTCCTCGGCTACGTCAACTACGGCGGGGGCGCCGTGGCGGGGGCGCCGACCTATCCCGTGCTCGGCGACTTCGCCAACCTGCGCGACATCTGCCGCTCGTGCCACGCGCGCCTGCTCTTCGCCCTCGGCCTCGAGGCCCGGCCCGATGTCGTCCGCGGCCTGCAGCAGCTCTGCGACTCCCTCGGCATGCGCCTCGTCTGGATCGACGACCGCGAGGACCAGTTCAAAGGCAACCTCGACGCCCGCCAGCACGGCTCCCGTCTGCTCCTCACCAACTGGATCGAGCCGCTCGAGGATCCCACCAGCCGCGTTTTCAAAAGGGCCGTCGACATCGGCATCTCCGGCCTCGTCGTCGCCTTCGTCCTGCCGCCGCTGTGCTTCTTCGTGAAATGCCTCCAGGCCATCTTCTCGCCCGGGCCCCTTTTCTACCGGCAGCGCCGCACCGGACGCGACGGCGAAATCTTCGAGGTGCTCAAGTTCCGCACCATGCACATCAACGACACCCCCGGCAAGCAGGCCGTCGTCGGCGACTCCCGCATCTACCGGGGCGGAAATTTCCTGCGCAAGAGCAGCCTCGACGAAATGCCCCAGTTCTGGAACGTCCTCGTCGGCCAGATGAGCGTCGTCGGCCCCCGGCCGCACTACGTCGAGCACGACGAGCAGTTCGCCGACATCGTCGAGGACTATCCGGTGCGGCAGTTCGCCAAGCCCGGCATCACCGGCCTCGCCCAGGTCAAGGGCTGCCGCGGCGAGACCGACACGCCCCGCAAGGTCCGGCAGCGCGTGCGCCTCGACCGCTTCTACCTGCGCCACTGGTCGCCGCTGATGGATCTCTGCATCCTCTTCGAAACCGCCCTCCAAGTCGTCTTCCCCCCGCGCTCCGCCCGATGAACCGCAATAACCGCCCCCGCGCCGACCGCAGCCTCGTCCTCGTCCACGACTTCCTCATCCAGATGGGGGGCGCGGAAAAGGTCGTCGAGACCATGGCCGAAGCCTACCCCGAGGCCCCCATCGCCACCAGCGCCACGCTCGGTCCGAACCTCTTTCCCGTCTTCCGCTCGCGGCGGGTCCTCAACACCTGGATGCAGCGGATCCCCGGCCTGCTCCGCCACCACAAGACGCTCTTCTTTCTCTACCCGCTCGCCTTCCGCTCCCTGCGCCTGCCCCCGGCCGCCATCGCCTGGATCAGCAGCAGCAGCTTCTCGAAATGGGTCCGCAAACCCCGCGGGACGAAGTTCGTCTGCTACTGCCACACCCCGCCGCGCTTTTTCTGGAGACCCGACGAGTATCTCGAGAACGAAGTCGCCAACCCGCTCCTGCGCAGATTCGTCCGGCTGCTTACGCCCCTCTTCCGATGGAGCGACCGGCGGCAGAGCCGCAAGATCGACCTCTTCCTCGCGAACTCGCGCAACATCCAGCAACGCATCCGCGAGTGCTACGGCCGCAACAGCCTCGTCGTCTATCCGCCCGTCGACGTCGCCCGCTTCCGTGTGTCCGAATCCTCCGAAGACTTCTACCTCATCGTCTCGCGCCTCGTGGCCTACAAGCGCATCGACCTCGCCGTGCGCGCCTTCACCGAGATGGGCAAGCGGCTCGTCATCATCGGCGACGGACCCGACCGGGCCCGCCTCGAGGCCATGGCCGGCCCCAGCGTGGAGTTCCTCGGACGCGCCCCCGACGAAGTCGTGACCGAGCGCATGGCCGCCTGCCGCGCCTACGTCTTTCCCGGCAGCGAAGACTTCGGCATCGTTCCGGTCGAGGCCCAGGCCTGCGGCAAGCCCGTCGTCGCCTACCGCGACGGCGGCGCCCTCGAGACCGTCGTCGAAGGCCTCGCCGGCGTTTTCTTCGACCGCCCCGATCCCGCCGCCCTCGCCGCCGCCGTCGGCGAACTGGAGCGCCGCGAGTGGGATCCGCGCCGCATCCGCCGCAACGCCGAGCGCTTCTCCACCGAGCGCTTCCTCGCCGAGACCCGTTCCATCCTCGACCGGGTCCGCGAGCACGGACCCGCCGCGGTGCTCGAAGAGAGATGGGAACCCGGCGCGCCCGCCTTCGCCCTGGCGGAAACGCTCGTCCCGGCGCAGCTTTCCGAAGGATGAAAAAACGGACCAGCGCCTTCGCCCCCGCCCCTGCCTTCGCACTTGCCGCCGCCATGCTTCTGCCCG
>SLGN01000352.1 GCA_007123695.1 Verrucomicrobiales bacterium | reverse complement strand
GAAATCGAAATCGAAATCGAAATCGAAATCGAAATCGAAATCGAAATCGAAATCGAAATCGAAATCGAAATCGAAATCGAAATCGAAATCGGGATCGGGATCGAAATCGGGATCGAAATCGGGATCGAACCATTGCGCAGACAGGAATCCCAAACGCTTCGCTGTCTCCATGATCGGTCGGGCAACTCCGCCGGAATTGGCGGCGAAGGAGGAGCCGCAGACCGACACGCGATGGAACCGGCCCATCGATCCCGATTTCGGTCCCGATTCTGTCGCGGCCGACTCCACCGCTCCACCGCTCCACCGCTCCACCGCTCCACCGCTCCACCGCTCCACCGCTCCACCACCTACTCCAACGTCATCAAATACGCCATCAAATCGCGCAGCTCCTGCTTGTCGAGCAGCACGCCAGCGGGCGGCATCGGGGAGACCTCGGCGGGGAAGCCCTCGGCCATAACGGCTTGGGGATCGACGAGGCTTTCGTAGATGTAGTCCTCGCTGTGCCGTGAGGCGATGCCGTCGAGCGCCGGCCCCACCAAACCACCTTCGCCGTCGACGACATGGCAGCGGTTGCAGGCGGCGAGCGGGTGGCCGAAAAAGATCTCGCGACCGCGCTCGGGGTCGCCTTCGGTGAGTTCGGGCTCCTCCTCGACGAGGATCTCGTACTCGATCTCGTGGAGCGCCACGTCGTCCCACCACGCGACGCCGGTGGACTGGCCCCAACCCCCGAAGAGGCAGTTGATCGTCAGCTCGCTGCGGTCGAGGGAGTTGAAGACGACCTCGACGCGCGTCCATTCGGCGGTGTCGCCGACGACGGCATCGGTGCGCGAACCTCCCTCCTGCGTCTGCACCTCGTGGGCGTTGAGCTGCGCCCCGCGCGCGCCGGAGAGTCCGGCGCTCTTGACCCAGCCGGAGAGCTGGTAGTCGGTGCCGGGTTTCACCGCCACCCGGGCGAAGAGGCTGGTGTCGGCCCCGCTCTCGGAGCTGATCCGCAGGCTGCGCCCGCCGCTGCGGGCCTCGGCGGAATCGGCGGCGTGGGTCGCCTCGCCCGCGTAGGTGCGGGCGCTCCAGCCTTGCGGAAGGCCCGAGCCTTCCTCGATCTCCTCGAACGAGGGGTTCGGCAAGAGGTTCGGCCCGGTGATCTTGGCGGGGCCTCGCTGGACCTTGCCGGAGCCGACCGCTTGCAGGGCGGCGGCGAGCCATTCGTCCCCGAAATTCTCCGGTCGCGTCGCCAGCTCGCGGGCGGCCCGCTCGACCTGCGCGCGGTCGGGGAAGTGCGCCAACTTCACGAAGGCGGCGAGGCGCACCTGCGGGTCGCGCGACTGCACCGAGGCGGTGTCGAAAAAGAGCCGCATCCCCTCCTCCGTCGCGGGGATGGCGCGGACGGCGTTCCGCTGCAGCACGGGGTCGTCGGGTTTCAGCAGGGCGAGCTGGTGGGTCTCGAGATCGAGATCGCCGAGCCCCTCGAGGGTCCAGAGCGCATGGGCCGCCGACACGCCACCGCCCTCGGCGACCATCGCCCGCAAGCGGGGAGCGAGGTCGGTCTTCCCTCCAGCGACGAGCAGCCGCTGGGCGGCGAGCCGCCAGAACTGGTTCCCGTGCCCGAGCGCGGCGAGAAGCGCCTCGTCGGTGGCGCCGGCGAGGGAGTCGATCGGAGGCTCAGTCGCGACTCCCTCGGCCCCTTCCCAGACGACCCGGTAGATGCGCCCGTGCTGCTGGTCGCGCAGGGGGTTCTCGTGGGCGTTGCCGAGGCCATTGACGCCCTCGAAGCCGCCGCGGTCGGGAGTCGGGGTCGGGTTGTGCTGGATGATGAAATTGTACCAGTCCGCGACCCAGAGATGGCCGTCGGGGCCGACCTCGGCGGCGACGGGAGAGAACCACTCGTCGGCGCTGGCGAGGAAGCTGGAGCGGTTCACGGCACGGTAACCGGCGCCCTCGGGCCGGTTCTCGAAAAGGCCGAGGAGGTGGCCGGTGGGGTCGGCGACGAAGGCGATGCGGTCGCGCCAAGCGGGGGGGAAACGGTCGGAGCTCGCGAAGGCGTAGCCCGCCGCCGAGGTGTACTGGCCGAAGGCGTCGACCTGGCGGATGTTCGGCGTCACGGGGTCGAACTCGGCGCGGTCGGCGATCATCGTCGCGCTGGGGCCGGTCTCGCCTTCGCGGTAGCCGGTGTGCGGGAAGCCGCCGAAGAAGGCGGGATTGCGGTTCGCGGTCGAGCCGAAGACCTCGCCGGCGGCGTTCAGGCCGAGGCCCCAGGTGTTGTTGTTGAACTGGTGGAGGAACTCCAGCGCCGAACCGTCGGGACGCATCCGGAAGATGCCGTTGCCGAACTTCAGCGGCTCGCCCCCGACCTCGCCATCGAAGCCGGAGTAGCCGACCGCGCCGTAGATCCAGTTGTCGATGCCGTAGCGGAGGTTCGACGGACCGGCGTGGGTGTCGCGGATGCCCCACCCACTGAGAACGGTCTCGCGGAGGTCGGCGCGACCGTCGCCGTCGGTGTCTTTCAATTAGTTCTGGAAGCACCAGCTCGCGCTCTGCACCGCGACGAAGCCGCCGCCCTGCTCGACGTAGTCCCGCAGGTTCTGCCAAAGAGCGCGGTCGAGGGTCTGGTGGTTGGCATAGAGGAGCACGGCGTCGTAGCGGAAGAGCCGCTCGCGGTCGCCGAAGGCGGCCTCGGGGGTGGCGACGTAGTCGAAGTAGATCGCCTCGCGCCCCAGCGCCATCGCGAGCCGGGGGTGCATCTCGCGCGGCCGGTGCGACCCCTGCCCCGGACCGTCGCCCTCGTGCCCGAGGAAGAGCACGCGGATGGGTGACGCGGAGGCGGCGCACGGGAGAGAGATGATGGCGGCGAGGAGGATTCGGAGGAAGGGGGAGACCATGGGGAGCGGGGGGCTTGAATGACGAATGACGAAATACCCAAATACCCAAGGAATGGCTGAATGGCTGAATGGCTGAATGGCTGAATGGCTGAATTTCGAAGTCTTGTGATTTGGAGGGGCGGGGGCTTGAATGACGAATGACGAAATACCCAAATACCCAAGGAATGGCTGAATGGCCGAATTTCGAAACGGTAGCTGAATGCGGGAGGGGGCGAATTTGGGATTGCGGGATTGTGGGGAATTCGGTAGAGGGTTTCGGATGGAACGTGAGGATGGGAAGCCCTATGACTTGGAGGAGCGGACGGCGATCTTTGGCGAGGATGTGATCGCCTTTGCTCGAATGGTGCCAGAGGATTCCGTGACCCGACGACTGATCAGTCAAGTGGTGGGCGCGGGCACGAGTGTCGGGGCCAACTACTGCGAAGCGGACGACGCGGTTTCGAAGAAGGAGTTCCGTCAGAAAATCGGCTACTGCAAAAAGGAGGCGCGGGAGACGAAATTCTTCCTCAGAATGATTGTGAAAGCAGTGCCGTCCCTCAGGGACCAAGCCGCCCCTCTCTGGCAAGAAGCCAAAGAGCTGCACCTGATCTTCGCAAAAATCTACCGCTCCAGCGGCTCATAGCCCTCGAAGGAACCTCAAACGACCGCGACATCTTCGTCATTCCCGCATTCCGAAATTCCTTGGGTATTTGGGTGTTTCGTCATTCGTCATTCTCCAGCCCGGCTCCACTCCGGCAGCCGCACGAGCTCTCCGCCCTTCAGCGCGCTCTCGTGCGCGAGGATGCCGCAGAGGGTGATGTTCGCCGATTGCACGGCGTTGGGATACCCCTCGCCCGCGCCGCGCAGCAGCTCGACGAACTGGTGGACGAGGTGCGGGTGCGAGCCGCCGTGCCCAGCGCCTTGGGTGAAGCTGAGGTGCTCTTCGCCGTCGTCGCCGCCGTAGACGCCGCCGAGGGTGAAGGGCGCGATCTCCTCGGGCAAACGGTGGCCGTAGTCGGGGCACTCAACCCGTTCGGGGATCTCGGGCTCGGGCCGCTTCGCGGTGTGCACGACGAGGGGCTCGCCCTCGACCAGCGGCCACTCCACCGCCTTCTGCGACCCGTAGACCTCGAAGCTCTCGCGGTACTGGCGCGCCACGTCGAAGAGCGAACGGTAGACCTGGGCGCTGAGGTCGCTGTTGGCGAACTTGATGTGCGTCGTCTCCACGGCGAAAGGCGAGCCGTAGCAGCCGTGCATTTCCTCGCGGATGGTGCCGCTGGGGAAGCAGCTCACATACTCCGCCTCGTGCCGCCCCAGCCCGAGCACGGGACCGACGCAGTGGGTGGCGTAGTGCATCGGCGGCAGGCCCGGCCAGTAGCCCGGCCAACCGTCCATGTCCTGCTGGTGGCTGGCTTTCAGGAACTGGAGCTTGCCCAGCTCACCCCGGTCGTAGAGCTCCTTCATGTAGAGGAATTCGCGGGCGTAGACCACCGTCTCCATCATCATGTAGCGCAGCCCGGTCTCGGCGCAGAGCTCGACGATGGCGCGGCAGTCCTCCTCGGTAGTGGCCATCGGCACGGTGCAGGCGACATGCTTGCCGGCGCGCAACGCCGCGAGAGTGTGGGCGGCGTGGTCGGGGATGGGCGTGTTGATGTGCACCGCGTCGATGTCCGGATCGGCGAGCAGCTCCTCGTAGTCGGTGTAGCGCTTCGCGATGTCGAACTTGTCGCCGATTTCCCGCAGGGACTCGGGGTTGCGCTGGCAGATCGCGGCCATTTCGGCGTGGGGATGCCGCTGGTAGATGGGGATGAACTCGGCGCCGAAGCCGAGGCCGACGATAGCAACGCGGGGGTGGTCGATGAGGCTTTTCATTGCGCAGACCTTCGCACCGGTCTCCGCTCCCGTCTTGACTCGCTTGGCCTCGATTTGTTAAAACTTGGCCAAAAGATGAAAAATCCCTCCCCTCCCCTGCCCTCATCGGCCTCATCGCTCTCGCCCTTGCAGGCCGAGTTCCTCGCCGGCGCCCGGAGCGATGCCGGATTCCGCGAGCTCTTCTACCGGCTCGAGAGCGTCGCCTTTTTCGTGAAGAACCGGCGGTTTCAAATCGTCTTCGCGAACCGCCACTTTTATGAGCGCCTCGGCTTCTCGGAGGAGAGCGAGATCGTCGGCGCCGACGACTTCGAGCTCTTTCCCAAGCCCTTGGCCGCGAAGTTTCGCCGCGACGACGAGGAGGTGCTGCGGACGGGCCGCGGCATGACCGGCATGGTGGAGCTGTTCCTCAGCCGCCAAGGGCTGCCCGACTGGTTCCTCACCCACAAGCTGCCGGTGGCCGGAGCGGACGGGTCGCCCGCCGGAATCATGGGCACGGTGCAGCGCTACCAGCGCGAGCGTGGCCTGGGCTCCGCCGACGCCGTGGTGGCCCGCGCGGTGCGGAGGATGCTGGAGCAGCCCGGCGAAATCGGGACGGTTCGGGAGCTGGCCCGCGAGCTGGGGATTTCGCACCGGCATTTCGACCGGCGCTTCAAGGAGGAGACCGGCCTCACGCCGCAGCAGTTCCTCGGTCGCTCGCGCATCGACGCCGCCTGCCGCCTCCTGCGCAGCGGCGGCGAGACGCTCGCGGAGATCGCACTGGAGCTCGGCTACTGCGACCAGAGCGCCTTCACTTCGCAATTCCGCCAGCGCATGGGGATCACCCCGCTGCGTTATCGGCGGGAGTTCGGGCGTGGCGCTTCGGCAAAGGCACCACCGCCATGCCGGAGGCATGGCAGCCTGTAGCCCGTGGTTGAGCGAGGAACGAGCGACACCACCGGAAACCCGATCCCGCAAAGCACGGCATTCCGGAGGGATGGGGGGAGCTTCTTGGCCATGCGTGATTCTGTGTGATACCGCGGAATCCTTCAAGCTCTTCCGGGGGTGCCTTCGCGTTTTGGTGCAAGGTGGCGCAGGTCGTTTGTCATGTTTTGTCATGCACGGGGGGGCCGGTTTCCACCGAGCCGCCCGAGCTGCCCGAGCCGATGCGCCGTCCGGCTCACTCGAGCCAGAGCAGCGACGCTCCCGGATTGTCGCGGTCGGGCACGACCTTGCCGCCGTGGCGTGCCGCCGCCCGCTTCATCGCGGCGATGATCTGGGGCTTGAGGAGGGCGACGCCCCTCGTGGCCCCGTGTCCGTGGATCACCTTGAGGCCCCGGTAGTTGCCGCGCAGGGCCTCGTCGACGGCACGCTCCAGCTTCCGCAGGGCGGTGTCCCGGTCCTCCCCGGCGTGGACCACGTCGACGTGATGAACCCTGCCGTTGCTCCGGGAGCGAATCGGCATCCCGCACTTCGGGCAGTCGAGCCTCCCGAGGGACTCGACCTCGAGGCCGCAGTGGGCGCATTCGGGATTGGGGTTCATGGGGGTGAAGACCGGCAGATGGGAAGCCGGGAGCCCAGATAAAGGACGCGCCGGATGGATCAAGGCAAGCGCGGCTGCGGGGAAATTTCCGAAAATCCCGAGGGGGACACCCCACGGATGACCCATCCTCGGCCCTTTTGGGTTGAAATGGTGCCTTTCATCCTGTCCGATCACTCCGTCAACATTCCTTCCGCCATGCGCTACTTAGTCTCCAAGGACGGCCAACAGTTCGGTCCGTTTGAACTCGATGAGCTGACCCGCCACTTACAGGAGGGCTCGATTCTCCTCACAGACCACTGCTGGCAGGAGGGATGGGATCAATGGCTCCCTGTCCACTCCGTCGTCAACATTCCCGCTCCGCCGCCCGTCTCTCTGGCCATCGGCTCCGCGTCCCCGCGGTCGCAGGCGAGCTCGACCGACGAGGTCTCTCCCCGGTTTTCCAGGAGAAAGCTCCTCGTCGCGGGCGGGATCGTCGCCGCCATCCTGATTTCCTGCTACTTCGCCAGCCCGTATTGGGCGCTCTACCGCTTGAAACGCGCCGTTGACCGAAACGATGCGATCTTCGTCGCCGACCGCGTCGACTTCCCCCAGCTCCGGGAGAGCTTCAAGGGAGCGATCACTGCCAGTCTCGCCAGAGAGGCGACCAAGGGCGATGCGGACGGCTTCGAGGCCTTGGGCGCGGCATTTGGCGCGATGTTGGTCGGCCCGATGGTCGATGCGTTCGTGACTCCCGAGGGACTTGTCCAGATGATGCAGGGGTGGGATCTAGACGCGATTCTGAAAGAGGATCCGGGACCGCCGCAAGCCGGCTCCCGAGCAATGCCCCCCGAGGCCCAAGTCCGCGACGAGGCCGGCATGGACGTCTCCAGCATGGGCTACGAGACTCTGAACCGTTTCGCGGTCACAATTGCAGGCGAGCCGGACGCATCCGCTTCGGAGAATGAGTCGTTCACCTTCCTTTTTGCACGCCGGGGCCTGATGGGCTGGAAACTCGCCGGAGTCAGGATCGGACCGCACTGATTGCGGTGGTCGAACGGTCGGCCCGGGTCTCGGCCCAAAACGCACGCCAGCCTCTCAATGATCCCGCCCTACATCGATGCCCGCGCGATAGAGGCTCCGCGGGCGGCGGCAAGTTCGGCCGCACCGTCTACAGCCAAGGCGAGTTCGAGGCACCCACCTTCGGGCGCGACCATCACGGGCGCTGCTTCACCTCGTGGATGGCCGGCGGCGGCGTCAAGGCCGGCTACGACCTCGGCGCCACCGACGACTACACCTAGCCTACAACATCGTCGAAGACCCCGTGCACATCCGCGTCTTCAACTCCTCGATCCTCGTCCCGACGCGCTGCGGCGCGAAGCCGGATCGGCCCCTTGAAGGTGCCGGGATCGACGGGGCGGCCGCCTTGGGTGATGAGAATCTCGCCGGCGAGGGCGAGGCGGCGGGCCGCTTGGCGGGCGGGTTCCATCAGCTCGCGCCATGCTTCCGGAGATACGGCGCGGGCCGCCTCGGACGGACAGATGCTGGCACCGGGGCGGCGCTCGGCGATCAGCGCGAGGATGGCCCGCTCGAGGGAGTCGTGGCGGGCGGACTTGCGGGCGCGGCGGCACGCGTCGGAGCAGTAGCGCACTTCGTCCCAGCAGCGCTCCCACTTCCTGCGCCAGACGATGGGCCGCCCGCAATGGGCGCAGGGCTTGGAGGGGAGCGCTGGGCTTCCGCCGGCCATGGCGCCCGACTCAGCCCGCCACGCGCATCGGCATGATGACGTAGAGGAAAGGCTCGTCGATCTTCATCACGCCGGGGCTGCTGTCGTCGATGAGGTCGATGAAGACCTCGTCCTGGTCGAGGTTGCGCAGCGGGGCCATGACGAACTCGGGGTTGAAGGCAGCGACGATGCGCGGCCCGTCGTAGCGGACGTCGATGACCTCTTCGGCCTCGCCGATCTCGGGCGAGTTCGCCGTGAGCGAGAGCCGGTTGTCTTCGAAGGCGAACTTGATCGAGTTCGTTTTCTCGTTCACGAGTAGGCTGACCCGCCGGACCGCCGCGAGCAGGACCTCGCGCTCGACGGTGACGCGGTGGTTCGCCTGGGTCGGAATGACTTGGCGGAAATTGGGGTAGTTGCCCTCGATCAGCTTGGTGATGAGAAGGCTGCCGTTGAGCTCGAAGCTGGCCTGGTTGTCGGAGATGGCGACCTTGACTTCGCCGGAGGTTTCAAGAAGGCGCTGGAGTTCGTTGACCGCTTTGGTCGGCACGATCACCCCAGTCTCGTTGCCGGCGGGAAACTCGAGGTCCTGCTCGACCATGGCGAGGCGGCGTCCGTCGGTGGCGACAAGGGTCAGCATGCCTTCGCCGATGAGGCAGTTCACCCCGTTGAGCACGTAGCGGGTCTCGTCGGTCGAGATCGCGTAGGCCGTCTTGCGGAGGGCGTCGCGGAGGAGCTTCTGGTCGATGGTGAACTCCTTCGCCTCCCCGAACTCGCCGATCACGGGAAACTCCGACGCGGGCAGGCCGAGGATTTTGAAGAAGCTGGGCCCGCTGCGGACCGTGGCTGCGTTGTCGGCATCGACCTCGAAGTCGATCTCGGAAGTGGGCAGTTCCCGGACGATGCTGGCGAGGCGCCGGGCGGGCAGAGTGGTCGTGCCCGGCGTCTCCACCTTTGCCGGGACGCGCTTGCTGATGGTCACGTCGAGGTCGGTCGTCGAGAGCTGCAGGCCGAGTTCGTCGGCCTCGACGAGGACGTTCGACAGGATGGGCAGGGTCGTCCGCGTGCTGACGACATGCTGCACCTGATTCAGCGCGTCCTGGAGTACGTCTCTCTCGATCTGAAATTTCATGGGTTCCGAAAAACGTTTAGTTTGGACCGACAGCCTTCCCCTGTCCACGCGAAACTTCACTCGCCGAGCGCCCAGCCCGGTTTGGGAGCCGGGCCCCGCAGGCGGTCGCTTCCAGCCCCGCCCTGCCGCCGGGCGGAACCGTTCGGACGCGTCCCCTCGACCGAGGATCCGCCCCGGACCAGCCTCCGCTTGATCAACTCGACGGAACTCTTGAAGGAAGCCGAGTCCTCGCAGCGCTTCTTCACCTTCTTGACCGCGTAGATCACCGTGCCGTGGTCCTTGCCGAAGGCGGCGGCCACCTCGACTAGGGAAAGGTCGGTGAGGCTGCGGACGAGAAACATCGCAACCTGGCGGGCCTCGGCGACACGGGCGGTCCGCTTCTTGCCCGAGAGGATGGCCACGTCGAGGTCGTAGTGTTCGGCGACGGAGCGCTTGATCTCCTCTGCGCCCACCTGCCGGGTCTCTTCGACATCGCAGATGTCGGCGATGGTCTCGGCGAACTGCTCGGGGCCGAGCGGTTCCTCGTTTAGAGTGGTGACCATGGCCACGCGGATGAGGGCGCCCTCGAGCGAGCGGACGTTGCCCCGGACCCGCTCGACGATGCGATCGATCATGGCATCGTCCACCTGCATGTGCCAGTCGTCGCGCTTGCGCCGCAGGATCGCCGCCCGCGTCTCCAGGCCGGGACGGTGGATCTCGACGGAAAGCCCCCACTGGAAGCGCGAGACGAGGCGGGCCTCGAGTTCGGCGATCTCGGAGGCGGGGCAGTCGCTCGCCAGCACGATCTGCTTCCGCTGGTCGGCGAGGCGGTTGAAGGTGTGGAAGAACTCGCGCTGCAGGCCCTCCTTGCGTCCGAGGAACTGGACATCGTCGATGAGGAGGAGATCGGCCTCGCGATAGCGCTTGCGGAAGGCGACGAGGGCGTTCTTCTGGATTGCGTCGATGTAGTCGTTGGCGAACTGCTCGGCGGTGACGAAGATGATCTTCGACTTGGGCCGACGCCGCAGCGACTCCCATCCGATGCCATGGAGCAAATGGGTTTTTCCGAGACCGCAGTGGGAGTGGAAGAAGAGTGGCTGGTATGTCTTGCCGGGCTGGTCGGCCACGGCGCGCGCGGCGGCCCAGGCCAGCTCGCTGTTCTCCCCCGGCACGAAGTTTTCGAAGCGGTAGATCTCGACGAGTCCGGCGGCACGCCCGCGCTCCAGCAGCTTCTTCTCGCTGACCTTCTCGACGAGGACGCGCGGCGCGATGCGGGTCGGCTCGCCGCCATCGGCAGCCGAGCCATAGTCCTCAACGGCTGCTTCGGAAGCCCCCGTCGACGGATCGTCACGGAAGGCGTCGAGCGAGGACGCATCGATCTCGAAACGGATCCGGGGCCTTGCCCCGAGGTGCTTTTCAAAAACAGAATACAAAGAACTTTTAAAATTCTCCTCGACCCAAATGGCATACATCGTGCCGGGAGCGACGAGTACGACCTCGTCGGAAGAGGCGGCGAGAAGCTTGAAATCGGAGAACCAGAGGTCGTAGACGGAAGGCCCGAGGATGGTGCGGAGATCCTCGAAGTCGGTGCGGTACCCATCCAGCCAGCGTTGGAGCAGGACGCCGTGAAGGGCGATGCTGACTTGCGGGCTTCTACTCCTCCGGCGAGCCGTTTCACAGTGTCCTGGATTGCGCGGTTGTACGTGATCATCGGCAGCCCGTGCGCCAATGGGTGCTGTCGCTGCCGTTTGCGCTGAGATACCTGCTGGCGACGCGGCCCGAGGTCATCACGCAGGTGCTCGGCATCGTCTATCGAGCGATCTCGGGCCATCTGATCCACAAAGCCGGCCTGACGCGCGAGAGCGCGGTGACCGGGCCGTGACGCTGATCCAGAGATTCGGCAGCGCGCTCAATCTCAACGTGCACTTTCACCTGCTCGTGCCCGACGGCGATTACCGACGGGACGGAGAGGATCGTCTGGTGTTCGTGCCCGTCCCGGCCCCGAGCACCGAGGCGCTCGAGCGGCTGGTTCAGCGGATCGCAGAACGGATCGGCCGCTCGCTCGAGCGCTCGGGGCGCATCACGCGCGACATCGAGAACGCCTGTCTCGCCTTCGATCCAGCCGAGGAGGCGCCGATCAACGGCCTGCTTGGGTCTTCGATCACCTACCGAATCGCAACCGGGCCGAGAGAGGACCAGAAGGTGTTCGCGCGGCAAACGCTGCCGGCCGAGCCGGACACACCGCGCCGGGAGGTGGCCAGAAGCTCAGGGTTTTCGCTGCACGCGGGCATCGCGGCCGATAGCGCGCAACGTGACAAGCTCGAGCACCTGGCGCGCTACGTCTCACGGCCCGCGATCGCCACCGAGCGGCTGTCGCTGACGGCGATCGGGCCGCGGCATCGGCCGCCGACCGGCAACGCGCCCTCAGGCTTAAGCGCTACGCCTCATGCGCGTCTTTGCCATCGATATCCACACCTGCCGGCAATGCGGCGGGCGGCTGCGCGTCATCGCCAGCATCTAGGCGCCAGCGGTCATTGAACGGATTCTCGAGTACCTCGGCCGCGACACCAAGGCCGTCGATCCCGCGCATCCGAGCCGCGCGCCACCGAGGCCGGATCGGTCGATCTGACTACCGCTGCTGCCCCCTCCTCCTGGACCCCGTGCCTGGACGGGTGCCTCTTCGCCTGCG
>SLGN01000614.1 GCA_007123695.1 Verrucomicrobiales bacterium | reverse complement strand
TTCACTGCCTCGCTGGCTTCAGGGCCCAGATGGTCCAGCCTCCGAGGGGTATCCGTGGATTCCGCACCGCTCCAGTTGACGATTCCAATCATGTGACTACAGTGTCTACATGGTGACCAGCCTAAGAGACGCGAAAAGTCGGTTCAGTGAATTGGTAAGGCTTGCGGCCGGGGGAGAGGATGTCCTGATCACAGTTCGCGGGGAACCGATGGCAAAACTTACCGGCGTTGGCCTTGCAATTGGGCAGGGCGAGGGGACCGAGGAGTGGATCGACGAACTCGCCGCTGCTGCGGAGCGCGAAGCGGTCGGCGATTCCGTTGCGACATCGCAAAGCTACTGGGACGAATCGCGTGGGGATCGATGATCGAGCGCGTCTACTGGGACACTTCTGCCTTGCTCAAGCTCTATGCGCCAGAGCCCGATTCTCATGCGTTCCGAGCTTTGCTGAGATCGCGCCCCGGGCAGACCGTCACTTCGTTTCTCCATCGAGTCGAGCTGTTCTACGCGATCCGACACAAGGAGCATCGCGGCGAAGTTGCCCCCGGTGCCGCCGAACGGTCGATCAAAAGATACGCGCGACATGTCGGTGAAGGCAGGATCGTGGAGATTCCATGGGGAGAAGACGTTGCGGCATCGGCAAAGGAAGCCCTCGGCGTCTGCCTTTCGGCGTCCGCTCCCGTGAAGCTCCGCTCGCTGGATGGCCTGCATCTTGGGGCGCTCATCTCGACCGGGCTCAAACAGCTCGTGACGACAGATCTCGGAATGCGCCGGGCGACCGCATGCCTCGGAATCGCGTTGGTCGATCCCTGATTGGAGTTATGTTCCCCGAGTTGTGTTCCTCCGGAAGTTTCAAGGACCTCGAAACCCTGCTCTCCGGCGAGCGCTACGTCCACGACGACTGAAATGTCGTGGCAGTGGTCGATGCGCCCGGGGCGGTGGTGCAGCGGTATGTCTGGGGCAACGACCTCAGCGGCACGCCCCAGGGCGCGGGCGGAGTCGGCGGCTTGCTCGCGGCGGCGGATGTCGTCGCCGAAGGTGCCGCGACTACGGCATGGACGGGTCGGACCTGAGGCGCGACCGGCGAGGAGACTGGCGCAGGAGTTCGGAGGCGTGGGCCGTCGCCACGGAGACGAGCGTGCCGCATGCCTGGATCGCGGAGAGGCTGAACTTGAAGTCTGCCGCCAAACGCCAGCCAGCAGATTCGCTGCTTCCAGCAAGTGCCCGCGAAGCGGCTCCCGAAGGAGGTGAGAGCGTGGAAAGTGTCAAGAAATGTCGCATGACCCCCTCTCCCCCCTCAAGGCTAAAGGCCCCCTAGAGCCCCTCCGTGATCGACTCCTCGCCGTGCTCACCCGCTAGTCTCAAGACTGCGGCGCGAGTAGCCGCAGAGAGGCGAAACCTTAACGAGTCGAGCTGATCGAGCATCGGATTGAGTGCCGCAATCATCCGCGCCTCCTTGGCATCGAGCAAGATTCCGAGCGTGCCGGTCAGCGGGATACGAAGGAGTTCGGCAACCCTGCGGCCGAGTCCGTCGTCGAGGATAACCAATGGGTCGTTGGATTCCAAGGCGAGAGCGAGGACGGCGGATTCTCCCTTGCCGAGATCGGCGGCGAGCGGAAGTGCCGGAGAGCTTGCGGGGGTGCGCAAAGTCACCCAGCCGAGTGACCGCAAATCCGGAAGATCGAGTCCCAGCGCGCGTCCCGCGTCCAGCTCTTCGACCACGGCAGGGGGGACGACCACCCCCCTGGTAAGCGCAGGGAGAAGATCGAGATGTCCGATCTGGTGAAGATACTGAAACGGCGAGGTGTTGCAGATGAATTCAGGCAAGGCGGGCTTCGCGGTTGAGTTCGGCTTCGCTGAGCCGAAACGAGTCGATTCCGAAATCAGCAAGCTTCGCGAGGAACACCACACGGGGAATGCCGGCGAGGGAGGCGGCGGCTCCTGATGAAAGCTCGCCCATCTCGAAGAGCTTCATCGCCGCCGCCAGGAGCAGACGCGGCCCTACCGGCTCCGCAGAGCCGCGCAACGCCAGCAGGGCTTCGTCGGGGATTTCAACGGTCAATTGGCTCATGCTCTCTAGGTACTCCGAAAACGCCAGCCCGGCAAGCGAAGACAGCTCGACGAAGTTCAAGTGACGGGAAAGGTTCAAGGGACGGGAAAAAACTCTTTGTCACGGCGACGTAGATGCGCCCGTCGTGGTAGCAGAGGTCGCCTTGGTGGTTGTCCGCCTCGACCCGGACGAGCAGATTGCCTTCGGCGTCGGTGCGGGCGATTGCGTCGGTCCACGACCAGTAGAGATCGCCCGAGGGCGCCCGGCAGACGCCTTGGAGATGGCGGGAATACTTGCCTCCGCACTCGACCGGAGGCGCGGCGGCGGCGAGCCACGCGAGGGAGGGCAGGAACACGGCGAGAAGACGAAGGGCTGCGGGGGTCATGCCGCCATCTTGGAGGGCGGTCGGGATTTTGACAAGGTGCGCGTCGGGCTCCAAAAGACTCGGTGACGAGGTGGAGCTCGGCTTTGAAGACCCTCTGCGGATCAGGCGATTCCTTGACTGATTGTATATCGAGATATACAATCAGTCATGAACTCCCCAAGCGGCCCGTCGATCCTGTCGCGACCGGTTCCTCGGATCGCGGCGGAGACCGCGCGCGCGCGGCTGGCTGGATTCCCGATTCTGGCGATCACCGGACCCCACCAGTCCGGCAAGACTACCCTCGCTCGCCTGCTCGCTCCCGAGCTGCCCTACCACTCGCTGGAGGATCCGGACACCCGCGCCTATGCAGATGAGGATCCGCGCGCTTTTCTCCGCCAGGTGGCCGATGGCGGCATCCTCGACGAGGTCCAGCGCGCGCCGGACTTGCTTTCCTACCTCCAGGGCGTCGTCGATGCCGACCGTCGGATGGGCCGCTTCATCCTGACCGGATCGAGCCAGTCCGAGCTGCTCGGTTCCATCACCCAAAGCCTTGCGGGGCGAGCGTCCATGCTCACGCTGCTACCGTTTTCTTTTGCGGAACTCGAGGCGGCGGGGCAAGCGCCGACTTCGGTGGACGAGCTTCTCCACTCCGGGTTCTTTCCGCCGATCCACGACCGCCCGGTTGACCCCACTGTCTGGCTCCAAGACTACGTTGGCACCTATTTGGA
>SLGN01000237.1 GCA_007123695.1 Verrucomicrobiales bacterium | reverse complement strand
TCGCGCCGCGGGCCGCGCTGCACGCCGCGGATGGGCCGAAGCCCCTGGACCGGCCCAATGTTCTCTTCATTCTCGCCGATGATCTCGGGTGGGGGGACTTGGGTTGCTATGGCAATCCGGAGATCGATACACCGGTGCTTGATGCGCTCGCGATGGAAGGGGTCCGTCTCACGGCACATTATTCTCCCTCGCCGCTGTGTTCTCCGGCTCGGGCCGGTTTTCTGACGGGGCGCCACAACCATCGCACGGGGCGGTGGATGTGCCGAGCAATCGCGGGCTGGACCGGCTCGACTTGTCCGAAAGGACCTTCGGCGACTACTTCCGTCACGCGGGCTACGTCACCGCACTCATTGGCAAATGGCACAACGGGCTCTACTGCCGCGACCTCCTGCCGCATCGGCGGGGTTTCGACCAGTTTTACGGGTTCCCCAACGGCGGACAGGATTACTGGAAGTGGAACCTGCTGCGCAACGACGATGACGCCCCGCACGACGGCCGCTACCTGACCGACGCGCTCAATGACGAGGCCATCCGCCTCATCCGGGAGAAAACAGGCAAGCCGTTCGCCCTGTTCCTCGCGCACCATGCTCCACACTCTCCGCTGCAAGCCCCGGAGCCGCTCGTCGAGAAATACCGCCAGCGCCTTGGCAAAGACGCGAGCGAGGCGGTGGTCGTGACCTACGCGATGATCGAGGCGATGGACAGCGGTCTGGGGCGAGTGTTTCGGACGATCAAGGACGAAGACCTGTGGGAGAAGACCGTCATCGTTTTCACCAGCGACAATGGTCCCGTGCTTGGGCGCGATTCACGGCTCGGTTCACAGGAACGGTTCAACGGCGACTTCTCCGGCGAGAAAGGAGATGTGCTCGAAGGCGGCATCCGCGTGCCCGGCATCGTCGCGTGGCCAGGCCACATCCCGGCTGGCCAGATCATCGCCACGCCGGTGCACGGCTGCGACTGGCTGCCGACGCTGTTCGAGCTCGCCGGCGCTGCCGCGCCCGACGATGCGAAGCCCTTCGATGGCCTGAATCTCATGCCGCTGCTCATGGGCCAAGCCTCGCCGGAACTGGTCGGGCGCGCCCTGCTCTTTCAGCGCAACCGCTACGCTCCGGCAGCCCATTGCAACGCCGCCATCCGCGAGGGCCGCTGGAAGCTCTACTGGCCCGGCGATGAAGAATCCCTCCGCAAGGACTCCGCTCGGGACAATCCCCCGTACGTCCGCGGCGTCACGCAGCCTCATTGGGAAATGCCGCTCGACCGCCAACTCGATCCGCCGTCCGCCGCACTGCGGCCTGCCCCGCGCCTTTACGATCTAGACTCAGATCCCGCCGAGGAGCACGACCTCGCCGCCAAGCATCCAAAGATCGTCCAGGTCCTCGCCGCGAAGCACGATGCTTGGTTTGCGAAGGTCATCGCACAGTGGCAGATGTCACGCTCCAGCATCCTTGATCACGACCGGGCCTATTGGAAAGGCCGGGTGGCTCCGGACCCGACCATGCTGTTCAGGGATTTCTGGCAATGGAAGCATGCCCCCAAAGGCACCGACCCCAAGGCCGCAGATCCACTGGAAGTCTTCCGTGGGTTCTGGAACGACGGCGAAGACGACCAATGAGCAAATTGAAACCCATCTCGATGAAATGCCTACCCACGCTCTTCGGCGCCCGAAGGACGGGCCAACGAAGCGTCGCTCATCTCGCCCGCCTTGCTTAGTCTCTACACCATCCTCGTCCATTCCGATGTGAACTGGACTTTAGGCCATCTGCGCCATGTCCTTGTCTCGCCGACCTTTCATCGATGGCATCGTTCGAAGGCGCCGGAGGCGATCGAAAAAACTTTGCGCGCCCGCTGCCGCTCTGGGACTGGAGTTCGACGCCGCTTACTTCACAGTCTCCACCCGGCCTTCGATTTCGGCATCCACGAACCCGTCTTGCGGAATAGGCTGGGGCAGATGCTGCCTCCGTTCCGCCGCAAGCAAGCAAAGAAAAGCGGGCAAAGAAGGCTTCGTTGCCCCTCATCTCCGGCACGCGGGCTTTTCCCGGAAGAAACAAGACCCGACTGCCCACCCCTCAATCGGCGAAGCGCATCGCGTAGATGTCGGCGTCGGCGAGGGTGAAGCGGAGACGGACCGTCGTGCCCCGCAGTTCGCCGAGATCGAGGGCGGCGGCGGCGAACTCGTCGCCGTAGAGTTCGGGCCCCTCGGCGACGACCGCGCCGCTCCCGTCGAGCACCTCGACGCGGACCGATCCGGCGGCGGAGGTGGCGTAGTTGAGGCGGAGGACACCGCCCCCGGCGACAAGCGGTTTGGTCGTGAAGCTCCCTCCGGCGGCGCCGGCGTGCATCGAGGCGAACCCCTGCTTGCGCACCGTGAGCCGACGGATGCGGTGGTCTTCGTGCCGGTAGTGCTCGCTGATGTAGAGCGACCACTCCCCTTCCCCGGTCTCGACGATGCCGTTGGCGGTCATGTTGTTGCGGTCGGTCCAGTTCTTGAGGTCGGGTCCGGGGCGCACCCAGGCCGCGAGAAAGGGGCGGTCCCAGTTGACCCCGTCGCGGCTCGACATGAAGACGGCGTCGGACACGCCACCGGCCTCGTGGTCGGGAACCTTCTTGCGGTCGGTCACGAACCGCTTGGGGAAGGAGAGAAAGTGGTGGGGCGCGGTCGGACACGGAACCGTGGCCGAGGTGTAGAAATGCTCCCACGGGACGCCGTCGGCGTAGGCGTGCGGAACCGGCTCGGTCCAGGCGAGGAAGTCGGGCGAGGTGTTGCTCTGCACGGCGCGCACTTTGTTGATGAAGATGCGGCTGAAGCAGACGTAGCGGTCGCGCGTGACGTCCCAGAAGGCGAGGTTCTGCGAGTCGAAGGCGCCCTTGGTGATGACCGGCTCGTCCTTCATCTTGCTCCAGTGGACGCCGTCGGCGGAGGCGAAGGCGTAGAGCCCGCCGGGCGTCTCGCCCTGGTGCCAGTTCTTGCCCGGCTGCTTCACTCCGCCGAGGGCCTTGAAGCGCTCGTCGGGCTTGGCGGCGGGGTTGGCGTCGAGAAAGGGCGAGAAGTTGTGCGACTCGACTCCGCGCCAGACGACGTTGTTCGCCTTGGTGCCGCCCGCCTCGATCAGGCCCAGCTCGGGCCGGGTGAAGCGGATGCCGTCC
>SLGN01000441.1 GCA_007123695.1 Verrucomicrobiales bacterium | reverse complement strand
CTCGGAGAATTCGAACTCGTGGGCCTCCGCCCCGTGCTTGAAAAAAGCGATGCGATCCGTCGTGGGGATGACGTCTGCTTTGCAGAAATCCTCGCCGAACAGCGCGTTCAGCAGGCTCGACTTGCCCGCTTTGACCTCGCCCACCACCACGAAGAGGAAGGGATCCTCCAGATTCGCCAGCAGGTTCCTCAGCAAGGAAAGCCGACCCGACCCGATCCCGCTCTCGCTGCCGAGCTCGGCGAGCGACTCGATGGCGCGCCCAATACGTTCGCGGGTCTGGAAGTAGTGCTTCCCGAACAGTTCTGTCGTTTCTTCGGCCAAGGCGGGTTCAGGTTCGGTCGTGGGGCGGTTCGGTTCGCAAAGCAGGAGATCGACCAGTCGGCCTCCTCATTATAAAAGCGGACCAATGGGCAAATTGAAACGAAATATTTCACTTTGCCAAATTAAATTGTGCCCCCGCGACCTCATTGGCTCGTTCTTTCACCTCCCCAGCCAGCGGGCGAGATGGCTGCGCGATTCCGCAGGTCCGACGATGGCCGAGCAGAGAGTGTCCGCGTCGAAGGCGCTCCGGGCCGCCGCGTGGACCTCGGCCGGGTCCACCGCCGCGATCAGGCCATGGGCTTCCTCCGGATCGATCCAGTCGTCGAAGTAGAGCAGCGACTCGCCCGCCCACATCATCTGTGCGGCGGTGTTTTCCAGACTGATGCGGTTCTGGCCCACGATGTAGGATTTCGCCTGCGCCAGCTCCTCGTCCCGCACGCCCTTTTCCCGCAGATCCTCGACGATGCCCGAGATCGCCGTGAGCGCCTCCGGCAGGTTCGCCGGACCCAGCGCCAGATAGATTTGCAGGGCTCCCGCGTCGGCGAAGCTTACAAGATCGCTCTGCACCTCGTAGCAGAGCCCGCGCTGCTCGCGGATGACCTGGAAGAGGCGCGAACTCATGTTCTCGCCGAGGACCACGTTCAGCAGCTTGTGCGCATAGCGGGCCGGATCGTGCCGGTCGACGTTGCGGTAGGAGAGCGCGAAATGCGCCTGCTCCTGCCCGTCGTCCTCGTGGAAGCGGTGCTGCGTCCTCGGTGCCGGGGCCGGCTCGCAGTCGATGGGGCGTCCCGCCGCCAGCGAGCCCAGCCTCGCCGCCACCGCGTCGGCCACGGCGTCGTGGTCGATCCGTCCCGCCACCGAGACAACCGTGTTGCCCCCGGTGTAGGCCCGGGAATGGAAGTCCGCGACCTCCGCCCGGCGGAATTTGCCGATGCTCTCCTCCGTGCCGGTGATCGAACGGCCCAGAGGGTGCTCGCGCCCCCACGCTGCCTCGCTCGCCAAATCGTCGAGATACTGCGAAGGCTGGTCGTGGACCATCGCGATCTCCTCGCGGATCACCTGCTTCTCCGAATCGATTTCGGCAGGATCGAAAAGCGGATGGCGGTAGAGGTCGGCGAGTACCTCGAAAAGACCTTCGAAGCGCTCAGCCGGACCCTTCACCTGATAGGCGGTGTGGTCCTCCACGGTGAAGCCGTCGATGGAGGCCCCCACGCTCTCGATCTGGCGCGAGATCTCCTCGGCGTCGCGGTCGGGCGTGCCCTTGAAAAGCATGTGCTCGACGAAATGGGCCATGCCGTGCTCGCCGGGCCCCTCGTGGCGGCTCCCCGCCGCCGTCCAGACCCCCATGGACACGCTCGCCATGTGCGGCATGGCGACGGTGGCGAGACGGACGCCGTTGTCGAAACGATGGACGCGGGTGTTGGGGGACATCGGAAAAGCGGAGATGAAAAGAAGGCGGGACGAACTCGGCTCCGAACACGCCGCCGCGCTGGGGGAGCAGGGAGAAACGAACCTTTCTCCAGACCCTTTCTCTTTTCCACCACGAAAAACGGCGCTATCCTCGTCCGCCATGTCCGTCGCCGCCGCTCTTCCGACTCCGCCCCCCGCCTTCGAGAGGCTCGGCGAAGAGGTCGCCCTGCCCCGCATCGAAAAAGCGCTCCGCTCCCTCTTCGACGCGGGCGAGGGGATCGCGAGGGCCTCCCTCATCAATCTCGCCCTCTACAACGAGAATCCCGACCAGCTCGGGCACGATGCCGCCGCCCTCGCCGAGCTCACCAGCGAGACCGCCTGCCGTATCCTTCTCGTCCACGCCGATCCCCGCGCCCCTAGCATCGGCGCTCGGGCCCGCGTCCAGGCCAACTGCCAGATCGACCGCAACGGACGCCGGACCGTCTGCACCGAACAGATCAGCTTCTTCCTCGGCGGCGCCGCGCCGGGCCTGTTGCGCAATGTCGTTCTCGCCAACCTCGACTCCGACCTTCCCCTCGCCTTCTGGTGGCGCGGCGAACTGTCCGAAGCCTTCGAAGAGCGGCTCTACTCCCGCATCGACCGCCTCCTCTTCGACGGCGAGACCTGGCAGTCGCCCCGCGACTCCCTCCTGCGGCTGCTCGAAGCGCGGCGCCACGCCAGCTTCGCCATGCACGACCTCGCCTTCACCCGGCTCAACTCCGTGCGGCAGGCCGTCGCCAAAGCCTTCGACCGTCCCGCCCTTGCCCGCGAACTCCCATCCCTCTCCGAAGTCTCCATCCGGCACGCCGCAGGCCGACGCCTCAGCGGCCTCTACCTCGCCGCTTGGATCATGGGGCGTCTCGGCGCCGAGATCGACCCCGCCGACTCCAACCCCGCCGAAGTGCGCTGCCGTCCCGGCGCCTCCGGCCCGCGCGAAGGCCTCCGCCTGCGCATCGCCGAACTCGAGCCCGGCCATCGCGGCTGCGTCGAGATCGACTTCCAGCTTGGAGGTGCCCGCGTCGAGATCGGGCGCTGCCCCGCCAGCGATTTCCTCCGCACCCTCACCAAACGGACCGGCGCCGCTCCCGAAGAGGATTGGCTCCCCGCCCGCCGACTCAACGACGCCAGCCTCGTCGCCGACATCCTCAACCGGGCCGGACGCAACCGCACCCACGCCGCCACCCTGCCCGGCCTGCTCCGCCTCCTCGTGCTCTGACGCCGCGCCGTCGCGCCGTGTTGCCACCACGTCGCCAAGCCGCCAAGCCGCCGCAATCTCCAGCAGACGTCACGGCGCGACACCTTGCGGATGCCGCTCCGCCCGACTCGGGCACCGTCGGGCCCTCGCGTCCTTCATCTGGTCACGGCGAGACCAGCCCGGCCCATTCCTTCGGGATTCGTTCCGGTCGGCCCTGCGGCATCCGCACCAGGGCCACCGTCTGCGTTGCCTCCGCCACCCTTCGCAGCGTCCCGTCCGGCGCCTCTGCATCGAGGTCGAACGCGCACACAGCGCGAACCCGCTCCACTGTTGTGAGCCGTGCCGCCACCTTCACCATGTCGCCGAGACGGACCGGAGCCCGGTAGTCGATCTCCGTGCGCACCACCGTCGCGAAGAGGCCCGACTCCAGCATATCCGTCGCCGGCATACCCAGCGCGGAAAACAGAGCCATGCGTGCGAGTTCCACATAGCGGAGGTAGGCGACATTCGAGACCACGCCGCCACAGTCCGTATCGCAGAAAGGGATGTACACCGAGATCTCCGCCCCGACCGGACCAAACGTCGTTTTCATCCCCATCCCTCGCCCCCACCGCCACCATCCGCAACCACATCTCAAAGAGAAATAACATCCAGGCTTTTTAAAAAATCAGTTGCGCGAAGGCGTATCAATGTAATTGTGCTGCCTAATTAAAATTCCAATTTCATTATGAACCCACGTCGCATCGTTGTTGGCCCAGGGGCTGGGCGGGCTTATTACCATTGTCTTTCGCGCGTCGTTGACCGGCGCATCGTTTTTCATGCTGCTGAGAAGGAGGTGTTCCGGTCGATTCTGCGCAAGCTGGAGCGGTTTCTCGGGGTGAGGGTGGTGACCTACTGCCTGATGGGGAACCACTTCCACCTGCTGCTGGAGGTGCCGGACAAGGAGACGATGCCGAAGCTGGATGCGGAAACGCTGCTGGAATTGCTGCCGCTACTCTACGACGATGTGGTGGTCGAACAGGTGGCTAGGGAGTTGGAGGCGGCGCGGAGTTCGGGGAACTCGGGCTGGGAACGGCGGATTCTGGATCGCTACGAGCGCAGGCGCTTCGATCTCTCGGTGTTTCTCAAGGAGCTGAAGCAACGGGTTTCGATCTTTTTGAATCGCCGCACGGAGCGGGTGGGGACCTTGTGGGAGGGGCGCTTCAAGAGTGTGCTGCTGGAGGGCGGGGAGGAGACGCTGCGCACGGTGGCCGCCTACATCGATTTGAATCCGGTGCGGGCAGGACTGGTGGAACGTCCGGAGGACTACCGATGGAGCGGCTACGGGGAGGCTTGCGGGGCGGGCAAAGGGGCGGAGAAAGCTCGGGCGGGGCTTGTATCGATCACGCGGGAGGGGCTGGAGCATCCTGCCGTCTGCGAGGGGGCAACGGCAGCGACGGGGTCGGCGGATCATGGGAATTTGCCGGACTGGGTGGAAGTGCAGCGGCGCTATCGTCTGCTGCTCTACTCGGACGGTCGCGAGCAGAAGCCGGACGAGGTCACGGGGGAAGGCGGCCGCGCGGGAATTGCTGCGGAGGAGTGCGACCGCGTCGCCGAGGCAGGCGGGGCGACGACCTTGGCGGAGGCTTTGCGGCGAAAGGTGCGCTATTTCAGCGATGGAGCGGTGATCGGTTCGACGGCGTTCGTGGACGGAGTCTTCGAGCAGCTCAAGGCAGAGGGGCGCACGGGGCCGAAGCGGACGAGCGGGGCTCGGAGGATGCGCGGGGCGGACTTCGGCGGCCTGCGATCGCTGCGGGACTTGCAGGTTGATGCAGTGGCGGGAGATCCGATCCGAAGGACCTTTTGAAAAGCAATGGGCGCGGGTCGGTAGGCTGGAGTGGAATCTCGCGAGCCGCAGTTTGGAGGATTCGAGGAAGAGTCGCCGGATTCGAGGAAACCGCGGGTGCCGGCCTCATTCCTCGCCTTCGAGAAACGCGAGGAGGTCGCGCAGCTCGCGGTCGGTCAGGCTGGAGACGAGGCCGGGGGGCATCAGGGAGGTGCGCAGCTCGACTCGCGAAACGATGTCGGGCTTGGGGAAGGAGCGTTCCTTGCCCTCGAGGTCGCGGAAGACCTCGGTGCTGGACGAGCGCAGTAGGATGCCGACGAATTCGCTGCCGTCGGCGAGCTTGACCTGGCTGGGATAAAATTGGGGGGCAACCTCGCGTTCGGGCTCGAGGATGGAGCGCAGCAGGGCTTCGCGGTCGCCCTGGCGGCCGATCAGGCTGAGGTCGGGTCCTAGGACGACCCCGCGCCCGCCGTGGCGGTGGCAGTTCGAGCAGAGGGCGAGCTTGGAATGGAAGAAGACGCGGCGTCCCGCCTCCGGGTCGGCTTCGCCGGGCACGGCGTCGAGCCGCGCGAGCCAGGCTGCGGTGTCTTCGAAGGCGGGCCTCCCGGCGTAGAGCGAGGCGGGATCGAGCAGGGTGGCGACGAGGTCGGCGGCGCTGGGATGGTTCGATGCGACTTGGGCGAGGGTCTCGCGCCCCTCGGCGTCGGGCGCTACGCCGCGCAGTGCCCGCAGGGCCTCCTCGCGGATGACGGCGTGCGGCTCTCCGGCGAGGGCGAAGAGAAGATCGCGATGCTCGGGCGCGTCGGAGGAGGCGAGTCCGGCGACCGCCTCGGCCCGCAAGGCGCCGTCGCGTTCCCCGTCAGAGGCGATGTCGGCGAGGAGGCTGCGGGATTCGTCCTCGTTTCTCGCCGCGAGGCTGCGCACGGCCTCGAGAGACAGGCCCGGATCCCCGGCGCCGAGAAGTTCACGCAGCAGGGGCAGGGTCACCTGCGCATGCGTCGGCGGAAGGAGGCGCAGAGCGTAGCCCTTCAGCCGCGGCGGGGTGGCGGGGTCGAGGATCTTTTCGGAGAGCACTTCGGGGTTCGTCACCCCGGCGCCGGGCTCGCCCCGCAGAGTGTTCCAGGCGGCCAGAGCGGCCTCGAAGAGGCGGTAGTCGAGCCCGGGATCGGAGAGCAGGGCCTCGACCTCGGCGGTGAAGGAAGTGAGCACCGCGTCGGCGATCCAGCGGAGGCATTCGAAGCGAATCTCGGGATCGGGGTCGTTGAGAAAGGCGCGGACCCATTTTTCCTCTTCGAGATCGACGCGGCGCAGGGCGACGAGGGCGAGGACGCGGTTCTCCGGCGCCATGACACGCAGGGACTCGGGCGTCCACGAATCACTGCGTGCGGCGAGGGCGGAAAGGGCGGCATCGGCGAGGTAGGCGTCGTCGTCCTTGGCCAGGGCGAGCAGCTCGCCCTCGGGCAGTTGCGAACGGCCTTCGCGCAGCTCGGCGGCGAGCCGGGCGGCTTCGTTAAGCGTATCGGGTTCGGCCTTGAGCCAGCCGGCGGTAGCCGCGACGTCGCTTTCGATCTCGAGGCGCCAGAGGCGGCCCCGCCCGTGGATCGGGTAGGAACTGAAGACCCAGTCGTTCACGTAATACGCCCCGTCGGGTCCGCGCGCCATGCCCGTGGGGCGAAAGAAGTCGCTGCCCTCCACAAGGGCGACCCGGTCCGAGCGGTAGCTCGCGCCCTCGCGCTCGAGCGGGTAGTAGTCGATGCTGTGGTCGCTCCACGAGGGAATGAGGACTCCGCCGCCGAGCGGGACGATGGCGCAGGGACCTTCGCCCGAAGGATGGACCATGCCGAGGGTGCCACGCAGTTCACCGTTCCACGCCACGAAGGGATGGACCGGGGCTCTGCCGTAGACCCATTGGTAGCCGTAGTCGGCCCCCTCGACGATATGAAGGAGACGGCAGGGCGGGCGGCTCCCGGGGTCGTTGTCGGGGGCGAAGATTTCACCGAGCGGGTTCACCATCAGGCCAAAGGGATTCCAGAAGCCCCGCGCGATGCGCCGCATTCCCTTGCCGTCGGGGGCGCAGCGGAAGACGCCGCCTTCGCCCCGGCCGCGCTCGACCGAGCCGTCGGAGGAGGTCAGGACCCAGTCCTTCCCGAAATTCTCCCCGAGGGAAAAGACGAGGTCGCCCTCGGGATGCCAGGCCATGCCGCTGAGGCCGTTGTGGGGGTAGTCGGCGAGGGTGTCGAGGAAGGCGACCGTCTCCTCGGTGTCGGCGATACCGTCTCCGTCGCTGTCGCGCACCCGCAGGATGCGTCCGCGCTCGGCGAGGTAGACCCAGCCGTCGGGTCCGAGGACGAGCTGCATCGTCGCGACGGTGCGGTTGTAGAAGACCCGGCGATTGCCGCCGTCTCGGTCGAAGACGAGGATCTCGTCGTGCTCCGGCCCCTCGTAGCCCTCGGGGCGGAAGTGGGTGTGGCAGGCGATGGTGTAGATGCGGCCCTCGGCATCGACGTCGAGCCCCGTCGGAGTGACGATGGCGGGATGTTCGGCGAGCAGGGTCATCTTCACCCCCGGCTGGCGCGTCTCGATTCGCGGCGGAATCTCCGTCGGAACCTCCGGCATTTTCGGTGGTTTTTGCTGGGCGCCGAGAGGGGAGAAAAGCGCGGCGGCGATCAGGAACGGCAGGGGAGCGCGAGGGAAGCTCGGCAATCGGAGGGGCATGGGGGGGAAGTTTTCAGGTTTCAGTTTTGGGGGGGAAGTTTTCAGTTTTCAGTTTTCAGCGCGGAAATTGCTTGGGCTCCCAGCCCATGCATTTCAGGGCAAACGCCGAAGTTCTGGAATCGCTTGATCTCGAGAAAACGGTCCGTTTCAGAGCGGTCGCGACAGGCTGGCAGTTCGGCGGCCTGGGGCCGGGGAATGGGCTGGAAGCCCATGCTACATGGCTTCGCGCCCTTCGGTCTCTTCTTTTTTGCGCTACCGCCTTTCAATCGTTTCGCACGGGAAGCTGGCCCCCATCCACCCTCCCTCAAATCGCCAGCGCGTTCTCGGCGTCGCCGAAGCTGTCGACTCGGACGCCCATGCGGTCCATCAGGGCGAGGTGGAGGCGGCAGAGCTTGCGGTTGGGATCTTCGGAGAGGTCGTGGAGGCGACCGCCTCGGATGGTGCCGCCGCCGCCGCCCGCGAGGACGACGGGGAGCTGGCGCGAGTCGTGGGCGTTGCCGTCCATAAGGCTGCTCGTCAGCAGTATCATGCTGTTGTCGAGCAGGGAGGAGCCGCCCTCGTCGGTTGCGGCCATCTTTTCGAGGAACTCGGACCAGAGGCGCACTTGGAATTCGTTGACGCGCTGGTAGTGGTCGAGCCGGGTCTCGTCGTTGGCGTGGTGCGAGAGTTCGTGGATTCCGGAGGTGACGCCATCGAGGCTGGGGAAGCGCATGTTCGAGAGGTCGTTGTTCAGCATGAAGGTCGCCACCCGGGTGCGGTCCATCTGGAAGGCAAGCAGGAGGATGTCGAACATGAGGCGGATGTGGTCCTCGGAGCTCGCGGGGATGCCGCCATCGGGACGCCCGATCGTGGGGGACTCGACCGAAGGGCGCCAGGCCCCGTCGCCGGCCTCGATCTGGCTGATTTTTTCGGCCTGCTCGACGCGCTTTTCAATCTCGCGGACCGAGGCGAGGTATTCGTCGAGCTTCTGGCTGTCGCGCACGCTGAGGCGGCTGCGCAGGCCCTTGGCGTCGTCGAGAACCAGGTCGAGAATGCTTTTGTCGCGCTGGCGGCGGCTGCCGTCGTCGAAGAGCTGGTCGAAAGCCTGCTGGGGGAAGATCTCCTTGGGCGCCGGGGTCGTCGGGCTGCTCCACGAGATGTAGGCCGAGTAGATCGAGGTGAAGCCCGAGTCGGTGGAGTACATGGGGCGCTCCGTGCCGAGGACGACGCTCGGGACGGGGGTGTGGCGTCCGGCGTGGGCCGCGACGATCTGGTCCATCGTGGTGCCGACCTCGACGTCGGTGGTCGTCTTCTTCACCCGGAGGCCCGAGAGCACGTTCATCTTCGGGTAGTGCCCGCCTTCGCCCTCGATCGTGGTGGGGTTCCAGAGACCCTGGAAGACGTTGATCTGATCCTTGAGCGGATCGAGGGGGCGCAGGGACTTGGCGAACTCGAGCCCGCTGTCGCCGGCCTTGGCGCCCCAGTGGTGGGGGTTGACCCCGTTCCCGGTGAAGCAGACGGCGAGGCGGCGCGGAGGCTCGCCCGCCTTGGCGGCGGCGCTGGTGGCCTCGCCTCCGAAGGCGGAGACGGATTCGAACCAGGGCAGCCCCAGGGCGACCCCGGTTCCGCGGAGGAAGCGACGACGGGAGGTCTTCATGATCTTGCAATGTATACGGGGAAACCGGCGGTGTCAGGGAGAAGCGGCTACGGATTTGTGGACCGAGAGAGACTCGGCATCCGGCACGCCCACGCTTGCGCCGGGGCGGAGGGCGGTCCTCACCCGATCACGACTCCGGAGACGTCGCCTTCGAAGACCATCTTCTCTCCGACGAAGCCCTGGGTTTGGAAGGTCGCCATCCTCGAGCGCAGGGCCTTGGCCCGCACCACCATCAGCAGCTCGTCGCCGGGCTCGACGCCGCCGCGGAACTTCACCCCGTCGACGCCGGCGAAGCCGAAGAACTTCTTTCCGCCCGTTCCAAACTTGAGGTGGTAGACCGCCGATCCGATCTGGGCGGCCATCTCGATCATGAGCACTCCCGGCATGATCGGCCGCCCCGGGATGTGGCCGCGGGTCCAGAACTCATCGGGCCTCTGCGCTTTGATCCCCACCGCGATGCCCTGGTCGAGGTCCAGCAGGACGAGCCGGTCCACCTGTTCGAATTCGTCCCGCTGCGCGTTGAGCGTCAGGAGCTCCTGCTTCGTCACCGCCGTTTGCGAGCGGTCGATGGAGGAAGGGTCGAGAATGGGGGGGGATGCCATGGAACTTTCGGGGGAAAAGAACATAGTTTCGGCGGCGGCGGCGAATGTCAAACGTCTTGATCCGCTTGGGAACGCAATGCAGTGCCGACACGCGGGCCGAGAAGGTTGACAGATACCAATGGCAACGGCAGCATCGGGGCATGACCCTCCAGTCTTCCCTTGCTCCCGCCCTGCTCGCCCTCCTCCTCGTCGGTCTTCTCGCTTCCGCGTCCGCGCTTCTTGCCGTCGACAACTGGCCGGACTACCGGGGCCCGAGCCAGGACGGGCACGCCGGCGACCCCGGACTGCCCACCCGTTGGAGCGAAACCGAGAACGTGACCTGGAAGACGGAGATTCCCCACCTCGGCCTTTCCTCGCCCGTCGTGATGGACGGGCTGGTCTGGCTGACCACCGCGACCGAGGAAGGGCACGAGTATTTCGTGCTCTGCATCGACGCGGCCACCGGCGAGATCCTCGCCAACGTGAAGCTCTTCCACAGCGACGATCCCCAGTCCATGGGCAACGGGGCCAAGGACAACAGCTACGCCACCCCTTCGGCGGTCGTCGAGCCGGGACGCGTCTACGTCCACTACGGCCATTTCGGCACCGCCTGCCTCGACACCGCCACCCGCGAGGTCCTCTGGAAGCGCGACGACCTCGAGTGCTGGCACTACCGCGGCGCCTCGTCCTCGCCGGTGCTTTTTGAAGATCTCCTCATCCTCACCTTCGACGGTGCCGACCTTCAGTATCTCGTCGGCCTAGACAAAGCGACCGGAGAGACGGTGTGGAGGACGGACCGCTCGGTCGAGTGGAACGACGAGGACCACGAAAATCCGGCCGTGCGGGAGGGCGACTGGCGCAAGGCGCACGCCACGCCCCTGATCGTCTCCGTCGAAGGGAAACCACTGCTGTGCAGCGCCGGGGCCAAGGCCGCCTACGGCTATGATCCCCGCACCGGCGAGGAGCTTTGGAGGGTCGAGCACCCCGCCTACTCCGCATCGGCCCGACCCGTCCACCACGACGGCAGCTTCATCATTGTCACCGGCTTCAGCCGAGGCGCCGAGATGATTTCGGTCCGGGCCGGCGGCAGCGGCGTCGTCACCGACACCCATGTCGAGTGGCGGATCGACCGGGCCTTTCCGAAATACTCCTCTCCCATCGTCGTCGACGATCTCGTCTACTTCGCCATGGACGACACTTTCGTCGTCTGCCTCGAGGCAAAGACCGGAGAAGAGGTCTGGCGCGGCCGGCTCGGCGGCAAGTTCCGCGCCTCCCCGATCTTCGCCGACGGCAAGCTCTTTTTCTTCAGCCTGGAGGGCGAAACGAGCGTGCTACAGCCCGGGCGCGAGTTCCAGGTCCTCACCACCAACCGCCTCGCCGACGACGCCCCCCTCGACGATCCCCGCCGCGGACCTGGCTTCATGGCCTCGCCGGCGGTGGCGGGGAAGGCCATGTTTCTGCGGACGCGCTACCATCTCTACCGGGTGGAGGGGCAGTAGGGGAGGCGCGGAACTTCGTCGGGCGCATGCCCTGCCACCGACTCCATCGACATGAACTTCTCCGATCTCACCTGGGGCCTGCCGTCGGCCGAACAGTTGCGTTCCTACCGCATCTGGGATTCCTACTTCACGCCTTCTCACGGCCATCCCGGCAAGGACGGGGTCTCGGGGGTGCTCGCGGACTTGGAGCGCTCGCGTCGGGCTGCGGATCTCGGCCACTTCGAGAAACTCTGCCTCTTTTCCCACGTCGGCCTGGGCACGACCCGCGACGCCGCCCTCGAGGAGCTGCTGCGGTTGCGGCCGCAGCTCGTCCTCGAGCCGCTGCAAGCGTGGCCCGACCGTCTCCTCGGGATGATCCAACTGAACGCGAACGATCCCGCCGCCTCGCGGGAGGCGCTCGACCGCTGGCTCGGCGACGGGCCCATGGTCGGGGTCTACTTCCCCGGCGGAGGGCCCGGCGCGCTCGCCTGCTCGCACCCGAACTTCCCGCCTCTCGTCAAACGGATCGCCGAACTCGGAGGGGTAATCATGCAGCACACGTGGAACAAGACCGGCGGCAAGCAGGGACCGG
>SLGN01000323.1 GCA_007123695.1 Verrucomicrobiales bacterium | reverse complement strand
CGTCGAGAAGCCCGCCAGCTACAGCGCCCACGAAGCCATGCGCCTCGTCGAAGTCTCCGCCGAGACCAACCGCCAGGTCATGATGGGCAACCAGCGCCGCTCCTACCCCGGCATGCAGCAGGCCATCCAAAAGCTGCGCGACGGCATCATCGGCGAACTCCGCTACGCCCGCTGCCACTACAACAGCGCGCGCCAGTCCATCGGCAAAGGCGTCGTCGGCGATCCGCCCGCCGAACTCGATTGGATCATGTGGCAGGGCCCCGTGCCCGACGCCCCCTACAAAGACAACCTCGTGCCCTACAACTGGCACTGGCACTGGCTCTACGGAGGCGGCGAGCTCGCCAACAACGGACCCCACGGCCTCGACATCGCCCGCTGGGCCCTCGGCGTCGACTACCCGCGCCGCGTCACCTGCACCGGAGGCCGCTACCACTACGACGACGACCAGGAGACGCCCGACACCACCATGGCCGTCTACGACTACGGGCAACTCGGCATCCTCTGGGACGGATCCTCCTGCCACCAGCGCAAGCCCGAGTCCCACGCCTTCGTCTCCGTCTACGGATCCGACGGCAAGCTCGACTTCGGCACCTCCGGCTGGACCATCTACGACCTCGCCGGCAAGGAAGTCGAGAAGAACACCGACCCGCCCAGCGACGTGCCCCATTTCACCAACTTCGCCGACGCCGTGCGCGAGGGCACCCCCCTCAACCAGACCATCGCCGACGCCCAGATCAGCACCATGCTCTGCCATCTCGGCAACATCGCCTACCGCTCCACCGGCGCCATCGACGTCGATCCCGCCACCGGCCGCCTCGTCGACAACCCCGCCGCCGAAAAATACTGGCGCCGCGAATCCTACCGCGAGGGCTGGGAAATCTGACGGGGCCGATCATTGCGCATCCAGAAACTCAGTCCGGCTCAAGGTCGCCGGGCGGATCGGTATGGGCCAGGGGCACGGGAACCCGGGACGTTTCACCGTTTCGACTCCTCCCGTGGCTCGAACGTCGCTGTCCGTGATCACTTCATCGCCGCAGCGCGAGCCATTCTCCTGCCCTCGGCAGCGCCCCTCCCGATCAACCCGCCCCGAGAGGCCAGAAAAGAAGCAGGGTCGGGATGGCGATCGCCACGACCAGGCTCTCGAGCGGCAGCCCGAGCCGCCAGTAGTCTCCGAAGCGGAAACCGCCCGGCCCGAGGATGAGCGTGTTGTTCTGGTGCCCGATGGGCGTTAGGAACGCGCAGGAGGCGCCGATGGCGACGGCCATGAGAAAAGGATCGCTCTGCGACCCGGTCTTCAGCGCCGTGCTGATGGCGATGGGGCACATGACCGCAGCGGTGGCGGCATTGTTCATGAAATCGGAAAGCGTCATGGTGACGACGAGGATGAGCCCCAGCGCAAGGACCGCCTTTCCTCCCGCGAGAGTGGAGATCAGGAATTCGGCGAGCAGGTCGGCCGTGCCCGTCGTCTCCATCGCGCCGGCCACCGGAATGAGGGCGCCGAGGAGGACGACGACCGGCCAATCGACGGCCTCGTAGACGCTCTTCAGGGAAATCACCCGGACGGCCATCAGCGCCAGTACGCCGGCGGCGAAGGAAACGGCGGCGGGGAGAAGCCCGAAGGCAGCTCCGAAAATGGCCGCACCCATCACCCCGGCGGCGATGGGGGCTTCGCGCCGGTCGGGGATGCGAAGGGCACGCTCGGCCAGCGGGACGCATTCGTATTCCGAGGCGAAACCGAGGATGGCTTCGGCGGCGCCCTGCATCAGCAGAACGTCGCCCGCCTGGATCGGTTCGGAGCGGAGCCGCCGGATCGAGCTTCTCCCCCGTCGGGAAAGGGCGAGCAGATTGATGCCGTAGCGGGTGCGCAGGAGCAAGTCGGTCGCGGACCGTCCCACCAGCGCGGTCCCGGGCCGCACGGTGAGTTCGATGAGGGAAAGATCCGCTCCATCGGCCCGCCCTCCCGAGCGACTCGCCGCCTCCTGCTGCGCGAGTTCCCCATTCCGGTCCGTGTTCGCTTCGGTCTCCGGACCGGCGGCCGACGTCGCCGCGGCCCCCGAGGCAACTCCCCCGCCCGCCGCTCCTGGGTCCGCCCGGCCGTCGTCTTCGCCGCCGCCACCGACCGCTCCCGAACTCTTCGCACGGACTTCATCCTCGGCGCCGGCGGCCCGGGCAGATTCGTCCTTGTTGGCTTCCTCTTCCGCCTCGGCGGCCTTGGCTTCCGTGGCGAGGCTCGACTCCTCCAGCACAAGCTCGAGAGAAAGAACAAGTGCCGCTAGATTTTCCGGCTCGGCCTCGATCAAGAGGATGTCTCCCTCGCGGAGCGGACTTCTCGCCGGAGGAGGACCGCTGCGATGCTCGTCGCGGACCATGCCGATCACCGACGCGTCGGCCTCGCGGAAGGAGCGTCCGAGATCGGCGAGGGACTTGCCGGCGCACCGGCTGCCCTTGGCGATGCGGACCTCGGTGATGTAGGAGCCGGTGGCAAAGCTCTCCATTCCTGCCCGCTCCCGCGAGGGAACGAGACGCCAGCCGACGAGGGCGACGAAGGCCAGTCCGCCAAGGGCGACGGAGAGCCCTACGGGAGTGAAATCGAACATCGCGAAGCCGGTGCCGGCGGATTCGGCGCGAAAGCCGGACACGATGAGATTCGGCGGGGTCCCGATCATCGTCGTCATGCCGCCCAAGATCGAGCCGAAGGCGAGCGGCATGAGGACGCGTCCGGGAGGCAGGTTCTGCTTCGAGGCGACCTGGATGGCGACCGGCATGAGCAGGGCAAGGGCGCCCACGTTGTTCATGAAGGCGGAAAGCGCGGCGCCGAGGGCGGCCAGCGTCGCCACGGCAAGAGTGGGGCCGCCGCCCGACGGGATCACTCTGCGGGCGATCGCGGTGACCGCGCCCGAGAGCTGGAGGGCATGGCTCATGATGAGGACGCAGGCGACGGTGACGACGGCGGGGTGTCCAAATCCCTCGAAGGCGCTTTCGGCGGGTACCAGCCCCAGAAGAACGCAGACGAGGAGAGCCCCCATGGCGACCATGTCGTGCCTCCAGCGCCCCGCGAGGAACATGGCGAGAGTCCCCGCGAGGACGAGACAAATGGCGATCTGGGGCAAGTTCATCGGAGGATCATCGAGACGTTCCAGCCCGGGAGACCGGGAGG
>SLGN01000525.1 GCA_007123695.1 Verrucomicrobiales bacterium | reverse complement strand
TTATTCTATTTCTCCTCATGAAATAAATTTCTGCAATTTAATAAAACTTCAAGATCTTTTATTACCAAATTTATAGATCTGTTCTTAAAAGATGAAACGATTAGAGAGATTGGACCTTGGGAGCTGTGGAGGAAAAATTCTAGCGGTAACCGTAGATCAGGGTCCAGCGCTGACGGGAATCGGGAGATTTTTCAGCGAGGAAGACGCGCAGGTAGTAGACGCCTGTCACGGCTGGCGTCGCTTCCAGGCTTGCCAAGTTGGGTGTCCCATAGCGGTGGGCGACTGTCTCAAGCAAGTTGCCCTTGCCATCGTAGAGGTGGAGCCCGACAATAGCGGCACGATCCGGCACCGCGAGCCAGAAGTGGTAGTCGTTTCGCCGGAACAACTGCACCTGGACAAGGCGGACCTCACCGGGGCCGATTTCGCCGCTCCAGGCGGACTCCCGAAGGATGAAGGGATTCTCCCCCCGGAGAAACGGCAAGGCGGCACGCTGGGCAATCAGCCGGACTTCGTCGAGCACGGGCGGTCCCTCGATCACGACCCCAGCAGCGCCGGATTCGGATCCGACCGACCGGAAAGGAAAAGCGAAAGCGAAGCAGAGCGCCGCCGCGAAAGCCGCGAGAGCCGAGCGCCTCGGAGCGACCTGAGATGGGACTGGGGAGCCTCCTTTAGCTCTCATAGATGGCTTCGACGAGGTTCTTCGTCGAAAGCGAGATTTCGATCACCTTTCCCTTGCTGATGGCTCCGCTCGCGTCGGCACGCATCAGGGACTCCAAGTGCTCGAGCGTCTTGCCGACCTGGGCGAAAACCTGGCCGCGCTTGGCCCGCGCGGGCAAGGTGTTGAAGTCGCGCTTGAGCTGGCGAACGAGTTCGGGCTGGTTGAGTAGATCGGACCCCTCGACGGAGTAGTTGCTGTTGAGGACGGCGGCAAGGGCTTCGGTGCCGCCGAGCCATCCGCCGAGGCTGACGAGACTGACGAGTTCGTCGTCGCGCAGCTCGGACATTTTCGTGAGCACGGTTTGGCGGGTCCGGTCGAGCTCCTTCCGCACCTGGTTCCAGTTTCCCTGCCCGGCAGAGGCGACGATCGCGTTGGCGTGGGCCTCGACCGAGCCGGCCACACCGAGCGACGAAGCGACCCGCAGAACCTCGCGCCCGATGCGCCGAACCGCCTCTTTGTCCTGCGCCTGCACGGCGATGAAGCCGTCGGAGACGAGCAGACCGAAGAGCATCGCGGTGCGCGACCGATTCGCATCGAGCCGAATTTCGCGGTTGGAGACTTGCCGGGCCCAGTCCTGACCCCCGAGCTTGTCGAGGGAGGTGAAGATTTCAACGGGGATGGGAATGACGGATGCCTCGATCACGACGAGGTTCGGATCGTTCAAGTCGAGCCTATTGGGTGCTTGCTGGGCGTGCAGGAAGGGGAGAACGCCGACTAGGGGGAGGGCAAGGAGGGGAAGGGCTTTCATGAACATTTTTGGAAAACTTAGATATTATAAAATATTAAGCTCATTCTGAAAACAAAAATCTTCACAACGCGCGTGCGAAGGCGCCGCCATCGACGAGGAGCATCTCTCCGGTGACGTAGCTGCCGGCGTCGCTGGCGAGGAAGAGGGCGGGTCCGGCGAGTTCGCGGGGCTGACCCCATCGTTTGAGGGCGGTTCGTTCGGCGAATTCGTCTTTTTCCGGTTCGCTCAGCAGGCTCATGGGCATGTCGGTGAGAAAGGGGCCGGGACCGATGCAGTTGACGGTGATGCCGTGGGGACCGAGGTCGAGGGCGCTGGCCTTGGCAAGGCCGATGAGGGCTGCCTTTGTCGCCGAATAGGCGTTGCGTCCGGGCTTGGAGCCAACTCCGAGAACCGAGGAAATGTGGATGACCCGCCCCCAGCCCCGTGCCTTCATGGCGGGAACGAGCGCGCGGGTGAGGCGCATCACGGCGCTGAGATTGATCTCGACGACGCGGTCCCAGACTTCGTCCTCGATCGAATCGATGGGCTGCGGCACATTGACGCCGGCATTGTTGACGAGAATGTCGACGGTGCCGAAGGCGGCGAGCGCGGCGGCGGCGAGCGCGTCGGTGTCCCCGCGGCTCCCGAGGTCGGAGACGAGGGCGTGGACTTCGGCACCCTCGATGCCTTCGGAAATTTCGGCCTTTGCCGCCTCGACCTCGTCGAGATGGCGGCTGCAGACCATCACCTTCGCCCCGGCCTCGAGAAATCCGCGGGCGATCGCCTTGCCAAGCCCCTTGCTGCCGCCGGTGACGAGAGCGCTGCGTCCCGCCAAACTGAACAAATCGTTTTGCATTGGCTCACGATGCACGTTCACTCCGTTTCCGCAAGCGATCCTGAACACGATCCCGACCGATTCCCCCACGCCATTCCCACCTCCAATCGTCTCCCCATCCGATGAAGCCCGCCCTGCTCCTCGATCCCTCCGACAATCTCGGCGTCGCGCTGCGACCGCTCGCGGCGGGAGAAAAACTCGAACTCGGCGGGAGGACTGTCGTCCTCGCCGAGGCAATTCCCCCGAAGCAGAAATTCACCCTTGCCGCCTTCGGCGAAGGCGACCGCGCTAGGCTCTACGGGGTGACGGTCGGCGCCGCGACCCGGCCGATCCCGGCGGGCGGGCTCGTGACCACCGATAACCTCCGCCACGAGGCGGACGGTTTCTCGGGAAAGCGGAGCCGCGAGCACCTCTGGACGGCGCCGCCAGTGGATCGTTGGAAAGGGCGGAGCTTCGACGGCTACCATCGCGCCGACGGATCGGTCGGCACGGCGAACCATTGGCTGGTCATACCCATGGTTTTCTGCGAGACGCGAAACGTCAACGCGATCCGCGCGGCCTTCGAGCGTGCCCTCGGCTACGAACGGACGACGCACTACCAGAAGCTCGCGGCCCGGCTGGTCGAGATCCATCGGAAAGGCGGCGGGCGCGAGGAGCTGCTCTCCCTGGCGAGCGAAGCGCCCGACGAAAAGGGCGAGCGGGTCTTCCCGAACCTCGACGGCATCCAGTTCCTGACCCACTCGATGGGCTGCGGCGGCACCCGCGACGATGCGAAGACTCTGTGCGGCCTGCTGGCGGGCTACATCACGCATCCGAACGTGGCGGGGGCCACCGTGCTGAGCCTCGGCTGCGAGAACGCCCAGCTCGAGCAGCTGGA